>JAWVZC010000047.1:0-16219 GCA_033722415.1 Balneolaceae bacterium
GGCGTAGGTGGTCGGGGTGTGCGGGAAGGCGTGCTCCCAGAAGTACTGGTATACGAAGCTCGAGCGCCAGTTACCGGGCTGCTGTCCGCCCAGCAGCGGCAAAAACGAGCGCCCGTCGACGGTGTGCCCTTCGGGCATTGCCCCGCCGGCGATATCCAGAAACGTCGGGGCGATGTCAATGTTCAGCACATTCTCAGTTATGGTGGTGCCCGGGGCGATATAGCCCGGGGCCCACGCCAGCATCGGCACGCGCATCGACTCCTCGTAGGCCTGCCGCTTGTCGATCAGCCCGTGCTCGCCCAGCATGAAGCCGTTGTCGCCCATATAGATGACCAGCGTATTTTCGGCCAGCCCCTGCTGCTCCAGCCAGTCCAGCACCCGGCTGATGCTCTCGTCTACCGCCATCAGCGACTCACTGTAGTCGATGATGATCTCATCGAGGCTCTGCGGGTGGTCGGGGCGGTTGTGGTACATATGCTCGACCCCGTGCCAGCTGTAGCGCTGCTCGCGCACCCAGTCGGGTTTGCCCCGGTAGTTGGCCTCGATATTCTTCATCGACTGGGGCCGCGGGATCTCCGCCCCGGCATATCGCCCGCGATGGCGCTCGGCCGGGTAAAACTCAGCGTGTACGGCCTTGTGGGACAAATAGGCGAAAAAGGGCTTGTCTTCGTCACGGTTGGCCAGCCAGTCGAGGGTATAGTCGGTCAGCAGGTCAGTGATATAGCCGTCCACCTGGCGGCGCTCCCCGTCGATATTGAGGGTCGGATCGTAGTAGACCCCCTGCCCGCGGAAGCTCACCCACCGGTCGAAGCCCGGCTTCGGCTCATCGTGGGCGTGGCCGATATGCCACTTGCCGAAGTAGCCGGTCTGGTAGCCCTGCTGCTGGAGCTGTGCAGGGAAGAACTCGGTGCCCTCTTTCATCGGATTCGAGTTGTCGACGGCCCCGTGGCGGAACGCGTACTGCCCGGTCAGGATCGAGGCCCGGCTGGGGGAGCACAGCGAGGTGGTCACAAACGCATTGGCCAGATGTGCCCCCTCGGCGGCCATCCGGTCCATGCCCGGGGTCTGCAAAAACGCCGGACCGTCCGGGTGGAACCCCATATAGTCGTAGCGGTGGTCGTCACTCAGTATAAAAATGATATTCTGTGGCTGGGCCTGTGTCAACGTTAGACCCGACAACCCAAACACCAGTACCAATAATAATCGAAGCAATAGTTTCATCAAATTCATCCCGGTTAAATTAATATCCCAACTTCTTACAGAGTGGCAATTAACAAGAACTATTGTAACAGATCATCTGCTTTTAAGCAAAAACTTCCGGTAAATTAGTATTCCTCGATCAACACATATCATTACGGCATATGAGGCTGTGGTATTCAGGTGAGTCCAGCGCTCTTGACACACTTTTGTCGGTGTCCCCCCTGTTTTAAAAGAAAAACCGTGGGCAAACAGAATGCTATAAAAACAGAAATTACAGATCAGAAAACTGATTCGCCTGGTTCACAGCCACTTTTGTTTCGGATGTAGAATATTTGCTTTTACCCCGTCAATCTGCGCCGGGGATTGTGATGAATGGCACAATTTGTACCCCGATAAGCAATCTTCCACAATCGAAATTAACTCACCGAGTAGTTGGGAGCTTCCTTGGTGATCTGAACGGAATGGGGATGACTCTCCTTGTAGCTGGCCGATGAGATCTTTACAAACTCGGCAGACTGCAGCTCCACAATATTTGCGGCTCCGCAGTATCCCATGGCCGCCCGGAGTCCCCCGGTCATCTGGTAGACCACTTCGGAGAGGTAGCCTTTGTAAGGCACCCGTCCTTCGATTCCCTCGGGAACCAGCTTCTTGATATCGTCCTCCACATCCTGGAAGTAGCGGTCTTTCGAGCCCTTTTCCATCGCCCCGATACTGCCCATTCCGCGATACGACTTATATTTTCTCGATTCATAGATTACCGTCTCTCCCGGGCTCTCGTCCACCCCGGCAAACATCGAACCCATCATGACGGCGTGAGCCCCACCGGCAATCGCCTTTGCTATATCGCCGGTCTGTTTGATCCCACCGTCGGCAATAAGCCCGACCCCGGCCTCTTTCGTGTATTCTGACACTTCCAGTATCGCGCTTAGCTGGGGCACGCCCACACCGGTGACCACACGCGTGGTACAGATAGAGCCGGGGCCCACCCCCACTTTTACAACATCGGCGCCGGCTTCTACAAGAGCCCGGGCACCGTCCTTTGTTGCGATGTTACCGGCTATCAACTCCAGATCGGGAAACGTGCTCTTGATCTCCCGGATTTTCTCCAGCACTCCTTCGGAATGACCGTGAGCCGTGTCTACAGTTATGATATCCACCCCCGAATCGACCAGAGCTTCAACCCGCTCCAGCGTTTCAGGCGTAACACCTACCGCTGCCCCGACGCGCAGACGTCCCATATCGTCCTTGCAGGCATTCGGAAAGTTCATCTTTTTCTCGATATCCTTGAAGGTAATCAGTCCCACAAGCTTCATATCGTTATCGACAATGGGCAGCTTTTCCACCTTGTGCTCCTGCAGAATCTCTTCGGCCTCCTCAAGCGTGGTCCCCTCCCGTGCCGTCACCAGGTTTTCACGAGTCATGATGGTATCAAGCGGTTTGTCTACAAAATGCTCGAATCGCAAATCACGGTTGGTGACAATACCGATCAGGGTGTTATCGTCTTTCACAATCGGAATACCGCCGATTTTGTGCTTCTTCATCAGTGACCGCGCCTCCCGAACGGTAGCCGTTTCAGGAAGGGTTACGGGGTCGACGATCATCCCGCTTTCACTCCGTTTTACCATCCGCACCTGGTCGGCCTGCTCATCGATACTCATATTCTTGTGCAGCATGGCTATTCCGCCTTCCCTGGCCAGCGCGATTGCCAGCCGGTATTCTGAAACGGTATCCATAGCCGCACTGATGACGGGCACATTCAGCTTCAGTTTGGGTGTCAGGTTTACGCTGGTATCGACATTACGGGGTAACGTCTCGGAATACGCCGGAACCAGCAATACATCATCGTAGGTTAGTCCTTGCCGCGAGATCCGTTCAAAGGGAGAGGAGTTGTTCATGGCTGATGAGGTCGTGATATTTTGCTTTAGATTTGGGCTAAGATAAAAAATTTGCCGACGAAGTGCGTAATATCACGCCGATTAATTTATGCCGACAGCCCGCTGTAACCTGAACATTTGATTCCTGCCAAATTACAGGGAATACCCGACCTGCCTCACCCCGTTGAGCAGATGCACGCGATCACCCGGAACAGTAGATTTTGTGGACGAGCTTAGGGAAATTCTCGGGGAAATGTCCGCTTATAATGCTCGCACCTTCAGTGCCTGGATGGCGGTCTCCAGCGAGCAGATACCATCCCGGTAGCAGCTCACCCAGTAGGTTACGCTGCGCCTACGACGTTCTACATTGGGATCGCAGGAGGAGTACCGTCCATGCAGTTCATCAACCATGGCGGCCACATCAGCTTTGATCTCCATCTTCAGTTTGTCAGGAAGGTCGCCCCAGCCGAGCAGGGTAAACATCTCCTGCAGTTGATTATGCTCCTTCTCCGCATCAATAAGCACTTTCCTGAGTACCGGTTCAACCTGGAACTGATCATTGGGATTCTTTTTTTTGACTGCTGCATTCATGGTATTCTCCGTTATGGGATTCGATTTCATTTGACTATCTACACCCATGATAACCTTCGGGAGTGACACCCCAGTGTCACCCCGGTTTAAAGAAATTTCAGACGTTACCTGCAGATGATATGTTTAGCCAATTATTCATCTATTTATGACCATATTTGCTACTGAGCGGGCAAATCGCGAAAACAACATTAATCACAGAAGAATATTTGAATGGTTGGAACCGGACAATCGTGGGCACCTGTAGAGCTGAAAAACGGCGATCAGCTTCTGCCTGAGCAAGGGACAGGGAACCTACCGGCGACTACTGCCCGGTGGCAAGCAGGCGCGCTCGTCAGCTCTGAAGTTAGGCAGATGGCAATACTGTCGGTCGGCGTTCGGATCTGCGGGTGGTATGCGCTCAACCTCCCGGGGATGACGGGGCCATTTTTCGTAGCAACTTGTACACCGGGCCCATGCAGGTGCTCGTATTATCCCACACCGGCCTGGGGACGTAAGCGTATGCCGGGTTACTGCGTCAGTAGCCTGCGGATACAGCCTCGTGTTTACCCGCGGACAGCAAACAACTGGGTGAGGTGTGCACTATTGAGACACGCCCGCGGAAAACTATTATCATGCGAGGTTACTTTCTGTTGATCAAATTATTTAGTTCATTACTAATGACACTCCCGTATTTGATACGCTATATCTCCATATTTTCATTGTAACGTTCAGATCATTATACATTATGTATCATTTTACATCCCCTCTCCTATTTTTTTTAGCCTTGTTACTTTTTTGGACCGGATGCGGTGTGGAGCATACTACAGAAATAGCATCGCCGGACGGTAATGTGAAACTTGAGGTTTCGATGACGGAAAACGGTCAGGCACAGTACCGTGTCGACTACAACGGCAATTCCATTATCGAGGACTCCGGAATAGGGTTTGCATTCCGGGAACTGCCACCGCTGAAAGAGGGGCTGAGCATCAGCAGTACCGAAACCCGGTCGGTCGATGAAACCTGGGAGCCGGTCTGGGGCGAACGCTGCGAAATTCGCAACAACTACAACGAGCTGCTGGTGGTCCTGGAAGAAGAGCAATCACCGTACCGAAGAGTATATTTTCGGTTCCGGGTGTATGATGACGGGCTCGGATTCCGGCTGGAGTTCCCGGCACAGGAGGCAATGCCAGACAGCGTGGTTATCATGAACGAGATGACCGAGTTTGCCCTGGCCGGCGATCATACCGCCTGGTGGATACCGGCCGACTATCACAGCTACGAATACAACTATATCCAGACCTCCGTCAGTGAAATCGATGCCTCACAGTTCATCGGTGAAAATGATCGCCGTGACCGCCAGATCGACAATTTTTCGGCCGTCAATACCCCGGTGACCATGAAAACGGCCGATGGCGTCTACCTGAGTTTCCACGAGGCGAATCTGACCGGTTATGCCGGTATGACGCTTGCGGTAGAAGATGATCTGACCCTGGTAAGCGAGCTGGTTCCGTGGGGCGACGGTACCAAGGTGAAACAGCGAGCCCCGTTCAGCACCCCCTGGCGCACCATTCAGATAGGGGACCGTGCGGGCGACCTGGCGGAATCATCCTTGATTGTCAACTTGAATGAACCCTCCAGGCTGAAGGATACCTCGTGGTTTGAACCGATGAAATACACCGGAATCTGGTGGGAGATGCACCTGGGAAAAACCAACTGGGGCATGGGACAGGCTGACGAGGAATCCTACGATAACCTGGGTGGCACCGATCACGGGGCCACCACACAGAATGCCAAAAAGTATATCGATTTTACGGCAAAAGCCGGTATCAAAGGCTTCCTCGTGGAGGGCTGGAACACCGGCTGGGAGTACTGGGGAACCGATTCCCTCGGCTTCTTCGATTTCACCACCCCCTATCCCGATTTCGACCTGGAGGAGGTAGCCCGATATGCCGAAGATAACGGGCTCTCCATGATCGGCCACCACGAAACTTCCGGCCAGGCCGGTCATTATGAATCTCGGCTGGACCCGGCCTTTCAGCTCTACAACGATCTCGGCATTCATTATGTCAAAACCGGATATGCCGGGGGCATCATCCCGCGGGGAGAATACCATCACGGGCAGTATATGGTACGCCACTACCGAAAAGTTATTGAGAAAGGCGCGGAATACCAGGTTGCCATTAATGCCCATGAACCGATCAAGGCGACCGGCCTGCGCCGCACCTGGCCCCATATGATGACCCGTGAAGGGGTACGCGGCATGGAATATAACGCCTGGAGCGAGGGCAATCCCCCGGAGCATACCACCATCCTGCCGTTTACCCGGGTACTGGGGGGACCGATTGATTATACGCCCGGTATTTTTAACATCGAATTTGACGAATATCGTGAGGAAGAGCAGGTACACTCGACACTGGCCAACCAGCTGGCCCTCTACGTTGTTCTCTACAGCCCGCTCCAGATGGCGGCCGACCTGCCCGAACACTACCTCGATGAAAACGGGGAGTTCCACCCGATGTTCCGGTTTATTCAGGACGTTGCCGTCGACTGGGATGAATCTCATGTGCTCGATGCGGAAATCGGGGAGTACGTGGTTACCGCCCGAAAGGCAAAAGGGACGGATCAGTGGTTTCTCGGTGCCGTGACAGACGAAAATGAGCGTACCCTGGAGATCCCGCTGGATTTCCTCGACGAAGAGACCGGGTATGAGGCCACCATTTAACGGGACGGTGAAGAAGCCCACTGGGATGAAAATCCCACCAGTTACGAAATAGAAACCAGGAACGTAAACGCCGAAACCACACTCGAACTGGATCTCGCACCCGGCGGCGGCACGGCGATCAGTTTTACCACCATCGAATAAGGAGATGCCCGTTACACCTTTTTCGCGAAATCACTGATCTCAATTCGTGATTTTTTGGATGATCGTTTCTTCGGTCCCGAATCCCTTCGGGGTTTGATTACATAAAAAACGTTAGCTCGGGATAAGAAGTACTGGGCATACCGCTTTTATCATCTTTGGGTAACCCTTTTTGGTAGTGTTCATTTTTTCACCGGTGAAAAAACGAACCAAAAAAAACCGGCCTTTGAAATTTTTGTCGCGTACCCTCCGCCTGCGCTAAAACCATTGAACTCGATCCGCCGGGTGGCGCGGATCTCAAACAGAACTGGTTTTGTAACGCTCCGGCTCCGGTCACTGTACCAACAAACATTACAACGGCCGGTATACAGCAACTTCTCATACGTATATTGGTACATTCCATATGCCGAGTTCACGTTAAAAGGAACAAGACTACCATTGGAAATGAGGGGACTGTGGCTTTATGACGTAGCCTCTGTCAACCGTTCGTTCACTCCGGGTAGATTGATTTTTTTGCCGCCAGCAGGGTATTTTTCATCAGCATGGCCACTGTCATGGGGCCCACACCACCGGGTACGGGTGTGATCCAGCTCGCTTTCTCCTTCACGCTTTCGAAGTGGCAGTCTCCCACCAGCCGGTATCCCTTGTCGCGGGTTTCGTCGGCAACGCGATTGATACCCACATCTATAACGACGACACCCTCTTTCACCATCTCCCCTTTTATCAGATTGGGCTGCCCGGCGGCAACAACCAGGATATCTGCGGAGATGGTATGTTGTGTCAGATCCTTCGTGTATTTGTGGCATACGGTGGTTGTGGCCTTGCCCTCTCCCTCTTCTTTCGAAAGTAAAATAGATATCGGGCGGCCGACAATATTGCTGGCTCCAATAATGACGGCGTGCTTGCTCTTTGTGGGAATGCTGTAATGCTTGAAGAGCTCAAAAATACCGGCCGGCGTACAGGATCTGAAGCTGGGTTGTCCCACCGTCAGCCGTCCCACGTTCATCGGGTGAAATCCATCCACATCCTTGCGGTAGTCGATCGATTCGATAACATCATGTGATGACAGGTGGCTGGGAAGGGGCAACTGCACCAGGATCCCGTCCACCGATTGATCCTCGTTCAGCCTGCTGATGGTGGCTTTCAGCTCTTTCGCGGAGATCGTATCGGGCAGGCGCAGGGTATCTGTTTCGATACCGACCTCCTTGCAGGCCCTGGTTTTGGCCCCCACATATACATCTGAGGCGGGATTGCTTCCCACCAGCACCACCTGCAGAAAGGGAGCCCTCTGTCCGTCATTGATCCAGTCTCCAACATCTTGTCGAACCTCGTCGCGGATAATACCCGCAACCTTTTTGCCGTCAATTATTTTTGCTGACATTAAAACTTGTTTTTTGAATTATTATAAGTTAGAAATTGGATAGCGGACGACAGTCATATTGCGTCTTTATGCCCACATTTCAGGTAAAGAATGCGTCATGTGTGGCGCGTAACCCGTGTATTCATTTTGCACGTATTATGCATTATGCATCACGGGTGTGATTTATGAACTGAGATCACCGGTCTGGGTCAAGCTGTGGGAAAAAAAGGAATCTCACCGTTCAATATCATATTTCTTCATCTTGTTATACATGTGGCTGCGCTGGATATCGATCGCCTCGGCGGTTTGAGAGATATTCCAGTCGTTTTCCTCAAGTTTGCGCAGCAAAAATAATCGTTCCGCTGTTTCTTTAAAATCCTGGAATGTTTGGCGCCCCCCGATCAGTGAGTCCCCGTCAAGCTGGGGCTCCTTTCGGCGTATGGAAGACCGGTTACGGACATCATCAGCAGTTATCTTCGGCCCTTCCACCAGCAGCCCGAGCCGTTCCACGGCATTCTGCAATTCACGGACATTACCGGTCCACGGGAGCTGACTGAGCGCCTCCAGCGCATCCTCGGTAAATTCCAGTCCGGAAAACACGATATCATCTTCAGCCAGTTTTTCGAGATGGTGTCGTGCCAGTACGGGAATGTCTTCTCGCCTGTTTCGCAACGGGGGAACGTGGATCGGAATTACGTTAACCCGGTGGTAAAGATCTTCCCGGAAATTTCCCTCGTCGATCTCTTCCGGCAGATCCTTGTTCGTGGCCGCCAGGACCCGTACATCCACTTCTATTTTATCGATACCGCCGACCCGGGTCACTGCATTTTCCTGCAGGGCTCGAAGCACTTTTGCCTGTGCCTCAAGGCTCATATCTCCGATCTCATCCATGAAGAGTGTTCCGCCGTGGGCCTGCTCAAATTTACCAATCCTGCGGCTGGTGGCACCGGTAAAGGCTCCCTCCTCGTGGCCAAACAGCTCGCTTTCCAGCAATTCCGAGGGGATGGCCGCACAATTAACGTCGACAAAGGGACCGGTACCACGATTGCTCTTTTCATGGATCCAGCGTGCCACCAGCTCTTTACCGGTACCGTTTTCCCCGGTGATCAGTACCCGGGAGTTTGTCGGGGCAACTTTATCGATCGTGGTTTTAATTTTTTGGATCGCCTTGCTCTCCCCGATCATCTCGGGCACCTGCGGCAGCCTGGAGCGGATGCTTTTGTTTTCCTGCTGCAGGTTGCGCCGTTCAACCGCATTGCGGACGCTGACCAGCAACCGGTTCAGGTCGGGGGGTTTTTCGATAAAATCAAAGGCACCGAGCTTGGTGGCTTTTACTGCAATCTCAATATTGCCGTGGCCCGATATCATGATCACAGGGAATTCATGTCCCGTTTCCCTGATCTTCTCAAGCACCTCCATCCCGTCCATACCCTGCATTTTGATATCCAGCAACAGAAGATCTACCGGGTTTTCCTCAATATGCTGCAAGGTATCGGGACCGCTTTCCGCTTCATGAACCGTATATCCCTCGAACTCAAGGATATCCCGGAGGGAGTTGCGTATGGCCTTCTCATCATCGGTGACCAGGATATGTACGTCAGGTTGTACCGCCATATATCAACTAGTAAGCGTTGTAGATCTGTATCAAAAGCTTTTGATGGAGCTGGTCAATATACGAAGTTTTGTTGGTGTAATTATTGGTATATATACTGAAAACAAGTGGTTGTCCAGACCTGCCATTCATATAACCGCTGAGAGCCCGCACACCGGAAACGTAGCCTGTCTTGCCACTGACGTTGTCTTCCAGCGGGGTACCGCGAAAGCGGTGTTCGAGCGTACCGTTGAAACCGGCGATCGCCAGGCTCTGCCGGTAGGTTGCAAATTCCGGGTGCTGCTGCATCTTCGCCAGGAACGTGCTGAGGTCGTCCGGGGTTAGCAGCGTGGATGAAGCCATACCCGAACCGTCGCTCATCTCCAAATCGGTAGTATCCATTTTCATGCTGTGTGCAAACTCCTTAACCAGGCTAATACCCAGCTCCGTTGAACCCTGGGTGCCGTATTTTTCGGCTGCTGCCGTTTTCAGCATCATCTCGGTGTAGAAATTACTGCTTTCGGTATTTATCTCGGTCAGCAATACCGAGACCGGTTCGGACCGGTGCATGGCCAGTACCTGGTAGCGCGGGCTGCCCCAGTCTCTCGGTTGATTATCGACGATGATCTGCCCGGTAATCTCAAATCCGCTGTCTTCCATAAATGTTCGGAAAGTATCCATAAAGTAATGGGAGGCGTTCATAACGGAGAGCGATTCCTCCTCGTAATATCCCTTAGGTAACTTGCTCCTGAGAATAATCGTGTTGGTACCTAGGACCCGGCGATAGTATTCATCGTATTCTGTGTCGGGCGGACTGATCGTCTGTTCATTGATAAATTCCACATAATCGGTATCAAACGGGAACCACTGTATGCGCGGGGTATCGCCCACTTTGTCATCGGCGAATACCTGCAGATCCACTGCGTTTTCATTAAACGAGAGGGCGCTTATCTCCACCCCGTAATAGAACGAAAGGTCTTCCCAGCTCCATCCCTCGGGATAGGGTTGTTGGTCGAAGTAGGCGTCATTGCCGATAACATTGCCCTCTACCCGCCGAATGCCCAGGGAGTCAAGCTGGGTGTAGAAGGAATCAAACACATGAAACCGGTACTCGTCATAAAAGCGTCCGGAGATAGAGGGATCGCCCGAACCGCGGATGATGATATCCCCTTTCCAGGTATCACCTTCCTGCCGCCCGATTCCGTAGATATTAGTTCTATACCGGAATTGCGAACCCAACTGATCCAGTATGGCGGCAGATGTGAGCAGCTTTAGATTGGAGGCGGGCCGAACCAGCTTTTGATGATGAAAGCCGGCCAGCATCCGCCCGGAGCTGTCTTTTACCGTGATCGACCAGAACGCATCGTCGGCACGGCTGTTCGAAATCGATTCCTTGAGTTGGTCAACCACCGGCTGTGGACGGGCGCCGGTTGCCAGTACGAGAGAGAATACGGCGGCAAGCAGTCCAACTCTGCCAAAGTACGCTGTCTTCACCATGATTTCAACCTTTCTGGTTGCGAAGTACCCGGTTTGATCATTACCCGCCAAAGTGCACTTTTTCCTCTTCCTCGAATACCTCGATGATCTCATCCCCCGTTTCACATGCGGTCAGTCGGTCGCGAAAATCGCTGTTGTTCATTAAACGGGATATCCGGCTTAACATCTTGATATGCATGTTATTGCTTGACTGGGGACCAACAAGCAGAAATACCAGTTTAACCGGCTGCCCGTCAACCGCATCATAATCTATCGGGTCCCGGAGTATTGCAAAGGAGGCGTAATTGTCGTTTATGCCTTCCGCCTTCCCGTGCGGAATGGCAAGGCCCTTGCCCACACCCGTCGACATAATTTTTTCGCGCTCCAGAACGGCATCGCGAATCGCTTCAAACTCCTGCTCTCCAACCTTCGTCCGAAGCGTATCCACCAGCTTGTTCAATACCTCCAGTTTATCTTTTGCTTCCAGGTTGGGAATAACATGTTCTGATTGCAACAAGCTGACGATTTTCATGCAGTTCTTTTTGTTACACCATTAAAATTTCAGTGGGGTAAAATATACTCATCGTTTATCTTTTGATACAATAATAACCCCATTTCTACTCAGGCTTTTTGAAAGGGCCGAAAATGCTTATTCTCCATCTATGGATACATTCAAAGGAATATGGGCTGTCTTCGGAAAAGACCTGAAAACCGAATTCCGCTCACGCTATGTTATTAATACGGTGTTGGCGTTCGTGGGTGCATCCATGCTGCTGATCCTGTTCTCCCTGCGCGCCGAACAGCTTTCGCCCACCCCCAAGAGCGGCGTGGTATGGATCGTGATCCTGTTCGCGGCACTCTCCAGCCTTTCGCGCTCTTTTGTAATGGAGACCGACCGGCTTACCTACGACCTGCTGCGGCTGCACGGAGTAGCATCGGAAGTTTTTCTGGGGAAGCTGACGTTTAATTTTGCCTTTACGCTGTTTGTCAACATCGTGACGTTTCTGGTGTACATATTTCTGCTGGGAATCCCGGTCTCCAGCCCCTGGGCACTGCTGCTGACGCTGGTAGTGGGTACGGCGGGACTTTCCGGGGTAGCCACCATGCTGGCCGCCATTGTATCCCAGGCTGACCGAAAAGGGGCTGTATTTTCGGTGTTGAGCATTCCACTGTTTTTTCCGTTACTTTTGGTTTTGATACGGGCTACCAAGGCCGCCCTGTTTGAAGCGGCCGGCGGCACGTTTCTTAACGACCTGATGGCCCTGGTGGGTTATGCGGGTGTAACTATTTCAGCCGGAATTCTACTTTTTGATTACATTTGGGAAGAATGAGTACAAAATTTGAAGATCTTCAGTTTTCATTTGGTGATCGCAGGCTGGTCGGTCAGCAGTTTGCGCGCGAGCATATCCAGCGCGTTATCTCCTCGGGGCGCATAAGCCACGCCTACCTGCTGTCGGGTCCTTCCGGGATTGGCAAAACCGCCTTTGCACTGGCATTTGCTGAAATTCTGAACGGTATCGATAACCTCACAACCCTGGGGGACCAGGCGTTTTCCAAAAAATCAACCTGGTTTACCCATCCCGATATTCACCTCTTCCTGCCCCTTCCGACCAGTGTTGTCAACAATGACACCATTTCCCAGGAACTTCGTCCCCGGCTGGAACTATTGAAGGAAGATCCCTATGAAATTGTGAATTTCCGGGTTCGCCCCTCGCTGACAGATGAGGGAAATTCCAAAAACCTAAAGGCTTTCTACCCGATCGACTATTTCCGGGGGGAGATCCGCCCCAAAGCATTCCTGAAACCAAACGAAGGACGAAAAACGGTAATTATCCTGCAGAATATTGATGAAATGCGTACCGAGGCGGCCAACGCCTTTCTCAAGTTGCTGGAAGAACCTTCGGAAGATCTCGTATTTATTCTGACGACGGAACACCAGGAACACCTGCTGCCAACCATAATATCCCGCTGCCAGCTCATCCGCATGTCGCCGCTGAAAACCTCGGAGGTTAAAAAGGCCCTGATCACGTTTGATGGATTGGGAGAGAGCGAGGCGGAGTATCTTGCTCGTATTTCCGGCGGCAATTACGCAATGACCCGCTTCTTCGACATCGATGAACTTAAATCAACTCGTGATTCTGTTATTGAATTTCTGAGAAACTCCTACATTCAGGATGCCGTGCAACTTATTGATACGGCAGAACAGTGGCACAGCGAAAATAATATCGAGGGCCAGATTGCCATCCTGAATATACTGGAAGTATTTATACGCGATTTGATGGTTTATCGCGATACGAAAAATCGCGACCTGCTTACCAACTACGATAAAGCTGAGGTAATTCGTAATTTTTGTGAAAAGCTGGGAGACGCCAGGCTTGAGCAGATGATCGAGGAAGTAAATCGGTGCAAACCGATGGTCTACCAGAACGTGCAGCCAAAATTGCTTTATACCCGACTTTCATTGCGATTTTCAAATCTGATGAGAGACAAAGATAAAGAGATCCCCGGCAGAGAGCCATGGAAACACCTGCCGGCATTTGTTGATGAATAAAATAACAGAGAAACATCTGGAAGGACATGGATAACATTACATTTACCAAAATGCAGGGGGCGGGTAATGATTTCGTAATCATTGACAACCGCCGGTATAAATTTCGGTTGAATGACCTGATCGACCTGGCGCCCCGTCTCTGCGATCGAAAATTCGGTATTGGCGCCGATGGCCTCCTGGCGCTTACCAATCCGCAGGTGGACGGACTCGACTATACCATGATTTACCGAAACCCCGACGGAAGCGATGCGGGCATGTGCGGCAACGGGGCCCGATGCCTCGCCCAGTACGCCTTTGAAAACGGGTATGGCTCGGATCAGCGGTTTAATGTGCATGACAACATCTACAGAGCTCGTGTTCGCGGAAACGGCATCATAGAGGTCGCATTTCCCATGACCACACAAATTGATCGTATTAATCTCGACGATCAACCAATGTACCAGGTCTATACCGGAACAGAACATATTGTGATGGAGGAACCGGTTGCAGACAACTTGAAGCAGGAGAAAAAACTCAGGGAACGCGGTCGCCATTTCCGCCTTCACGACTATTTTCAGCCGCTCGGGACCAATGTTAATTTTATTCATGGCAGCGGCAGCAAAGAGCTGAACGTACAGACCTATGAACGAGGTGTCGAAGACCTGACACTCGCCTGTGGAACCGGGGCCATCGCATCCGCACTGGTATGGCACAGCATCCAAAATGACGGCCGTAAATCACGAACGGAATACACGGTTCACACCAAAGGCGGGAAGCTTTCCGTTGCATTTTCCTACGATCCCGATTCCAACACCTATTCTGACATTAAATTAAAAGGAAAGGTACACGTTGTTTTCAAGGGAGAGTTTTACCTGTAAAAATCTTGTCCTGTTGCTATTAATCTTTGTCGGAGCCTGTGTACCGGTCCGTCAACATGATACTGAAAACGGCGATATCGACCGTCAATTTCGGAACAGCTTCTCGATAGCTCCCCAGGTACCGCCGCCGCAATCGATACAGAGCATACAGCTCTACCGGAAAGGTGACGCGGCCTCCCCGCCCGTCATCGAGCTCGGCAGCCAGCAGGGCCTGGTGCTGGAATTTGACCATCTAGACTCCGAAGCAACGCAGTTCAACATATTTGTACGACACTACGCCAGGAACTGGACCGAAAGCTCCCTGCCGTTAAATTTCTACCTCGGAGGCTTTTACGAAGACTATTTCGGGGCCGGGGTGAAAAGCTTCACTCAGCGCCCTACCTACCGTCACTATAAATATGAACTGCCCAACCACCGAATCTCGATTAACGCCAGCGGTAACTACCTTGTAACAGTTGTGGATTCGGAGTCTGGTCAGCAACTGTTCTCACTACCCTTCTTTGTAACTGAAGACCAGGGAAAACTTGAAACGCGGGTGGAAACCGAGTTTGCCCGCCGCAGGGACCTCAGGGAACAGGATCGTCCATTCAGCCGGTATCTCTATCCTGGGTTCGTTGAGATGCCCCGGTTTGACCTCTCGTTTTACTATGTACAAAACCAGTTCTGGGGGCGTGCGCGGGAAGTCAATACCTATGACACCTCGACACCGGGCCACGTGCACTTTCATCTGTCACAAGACCAGGCGTTCCTGGGCGATTACGAATTCAATACGCTTGATGTCCGCAGCTTTTCTGTGGATGGAACCCGAATCCTCTCTTACGAGCCGGAAACCATCCCGCCCACCTTGGTTTTACGTCGCGATATTCAGCGGTTTGCTCCAATTACCCCATTTCCGGGGGGATCCCGTCTCGGCCTGCCTGTTGACAGCCGCGGAGCGGAATACGCCAACGTACATTTCAAACTCGAAACGGCGGTTCCGTCAGATTCGCTTCAACAGATCTACCTTGTGGGCGATTTCAACGAGTGGAACATCAACAGGCTGAACAGGATGAAATATATCGCGGAGAGTGGTCTCTGGGAGGGACGTACATTTATAAAGCAGGGCGAATACGCTTATAAATATGTCACCATTGAGGGCAATCGCATCAATGACCTTTCACTGGACAGAAGTTTTACCTACCGCAGCCAGGAATACCTGACTTTCGTATACTACCGGGACCCGGTCCGGCATTATGACCGCCTGCTCAAGGTTGAGAAGACAGTCCATTGATACACAGCCACATCTATCACAGCTACTTATTTGTCCATTTCCAGGCTGCATTCCTGCAGCCCACGTACCACCCGAAATGCCCAAGGCTACCCACTACTTCGTATTAACGTCAGTTCGATATAATAGCAGGCACTGATTGTTAGCCTGCATTTCTCACCAAGAAATTGGGGCGTCGGTAAGGCGAAGGGGTAATCGCAAACGAAACGTATATGGATACGTTGCGTGCGCTATTTCCACCTTCAACTAAGCAGACGGGACCATTTCGCAGTCTACTACCTGCTGGTATCCCATTTGTAGTCAACAAATAACTGTAACTCACCGTATATCAGAGCATTACAAGAAATCTGACATATTTTTCGTGAGAAATGCAGGCTAGAGTTATTACGGATCACTGCCTCCATATCACGAATGAGATCTCTCCACTCCTTCCCGAAACCCGTGGGATTCCGGTCGAGATGACGCCAACGATTGGGTTAAAGGGCAAACCATTCCCCAACGGCCTCATTTCGAGGGCAGGAACACGCTGTTTGTGTTCCGAAGGTGAGAACGCTCATCCACTTTTCGTTGCTAATATTCAACGCGTTTAGTGGTTGGATTCGATGGCAACAAC
>JAWVZC010000048.1:0-16110 GCA_033722415.1 Balneolaceae bacterium
CGCATCGGCTGCGAATTGCGCCCCCAGTCGTGCGGCACTTTTCAGTGGACAGTATGCACCCAGAACCGGTGTGTATACGGTTAACAATTCTGACCGGGGCCAGTCAATACACCGCAAACTTATCCCTACTCCCAATACTGAGCATTTGACCGACAGTGTTCTAACTATCGCGGAACTACTTCAGAAGCATGGATACCAGACGGCACATGTGGGTAAATGGCACCTTGGTGAAAATCCGGAAACACAGGGATTTGATACCAATATCGCAGGCACGGATGCCGGAAATCCCAGAGCGAATGGCATGGGAGGGTATTTTGCCCCCTACAATAATCCCCATCTCGAAGAAGGCCCGGAGGGCGAATATCTAACCGATCGTATAACTACGGAGGCGATATCATTTCTGCGTGAGGTGGATGAGCCACCCTTTTTCATGAATTACTCGCCGTACATTGTGCATACGCCTATTCAGCCTAAGCAGGAGTTGAAAGAAAAATATGATCAGAAAAAAGGAACCCCCGGTAGCAGTAATGCCGGATATGCCGCCATGGTGGAAACAATGGACCAGAATGTTGGGCGACTCCTCGGGTTCCTGGACAAAACAGGGCAAAATGAGAATACATTTATCATTTTTACATCCGATAACGGCGGGTTGTATCGTATCAGCCGGCAGGATCCACTGCGGGCGGGTAAGGGGGCCTACTACGAAGGAGGCATTCGGGTTCCGTTAATCATCGCATGGCCGGGACATGTGAAGAAAAATCAGGTGTCGGATCAACCCGTGAGCAATATCGATTTTTTCCCGACCATACTGGAGGTTGCCGGTATTGAACGACCTCCGTCAAAATTGTTGGATGGAATAAGTATCGTGCCGGCTCTTAAGGGAAAGCAGCTGGAGGATCGTTCTATCTTCTGGCATTTCCCGATATACCTGCAGGCATACCAGGGCGGCGAAAACCCGGATCTGCCGGATCCCTATTTCAGAACGAGACCGGGCTCTGTGATCATGCAAGGGTCATGGAAACTGCATGAATATTTTGAGGACGGTCGAATCGAGTTGTATAACCTGGAAACGGACATCGGAGAGCGAAAAAATATGAACGAGCTCTATCCCGAAATAGCCGAGCAGATGCATCAGGAATTGAAAAAATGGCGTGAAAATACAAATGCACCGGTTCCGGACCAGTTGAATCCGGAATTTGAAAAGTAGGATATCTGAAGTTCTGGTCGGTGGAGCATTCTGAGAATAATAATAGTACATTTGTCCTCCTGCCACATCTATGTTAGTAGATACTGGTTATTGCTGCTATCTATCTGTATACGGTAGAAGAGAATGGTGGGGATAGTTGGATGAAATATCATAGATCGCAAGAATTAATTACGGGAAGAAAAACAATTTAAGGTGGGAATCATTTATAGAAATAATTGATATGAGTGATAAAATATATTCTGCAGTATCAAAGAACGGCTTTACCCTGGTAGTTTTCTTTATTCTGGTCTCATCGATTGCCAAAGGTCAATCTCAAAATTCACACTCACCACTTCCCGGAATTGGTGATGAACATCCCAACATCCTGTGGATCTACCTGGAGGATACCAATCCTTGGATGAGTACCTACGGGGACCCGGTCATCGAGACTCCTAATATCGACCAGCTGGCCGCCCGCGGGGTTCGGTTTGACCGGGCCTACATGACCTCCGGGGTCTGCTCCCCGGCCCGCTCGGCGATTATTACCGGAATGTACCAGACCTCGATTGGCGCCCACGAGCACTACAGTTCATTTCGGGTATGGCGCGGTAATCAGATGGAGACGTGGGACCCGAACCACCTGGGCGTCCGCACGCTGCCGGAACTCTTCAAGGCAGCTGGGTACTACACCTTCAACGAGGGTAAAAATCACTACAACTTTGTGTTTTCCAACGAGGATCTGTACGATCGCAAGGGGGGTAACGGGTTCAAAGGGGCCACTGGCGGAACCGCCTGGTCGGGCCGGGAAGAGGGGCAACCGTTTTTTGGCCAGATACAGCTGCGAGGGGGCAAAAAAGGCAGTGCCCCCAGGCGGGTAGACCCGCAGGAGGTGCCGGTTCCGCCCTACTACCCGGATCACCCGGTATACCGCCGGGAGATCGCCCATCACTACGATACCATCCTGGAGATGGACCGGATCCTGGGCGATATCATCGAGCGGCTGAAGCAGGATGGCCTCTATGAGAATACGGTCGTGTTCTTTTTCTCCGACCACGGGATGAGGCTGCCCCGCCACAAGCAGTTTCTCTACGAGGGGGGCATCCGGGTGCCGCTGATTGCCGCCGGCCCGGGCCTGCCGGAAGGAACCGCCCGCAAGGACCTGGTGAGCGGCATCGATATCAGTGCCACTACCCTGTCGCTGGCGGGTATCGACCTTCCCGGCCAGATGCAGGGGCGGGATATGTTTGCCCCGGACTTCCACCGCGATCATGTGATTGCGGCCCGCGACCGCTGCGATTTCACCATCGACCGGATCCGCGCGGTGGTGACCGACCGCTATAAGTACATCCGCAACTACATGACCGACCGGCCCTACCTGCAGCCGCAGTACCGGGATGGGCGTGACTACATGGACGTCCTTAAACAGATGTATCATAACGGAGAGCTTAACGAAGTGCAGGCGCGGTTTGTCTCTGACCACCGCCCGGCCGAAGAGCTCTACGACCTGAAGGAGGATCCCCACGAGACCACCAACCTGGTCCATTCTCCGGATCGGGAGCACGCGGTGGTGTTGGCCCAGATGCGGGACCGCCTCTACCGGTGGATCCTGGAGACCGATGACAAGGGGCGCTTCCCCGAATCCGATGCAGCACTCAAAGCGGTGATTGACCGCTGGGGCGACAGAGCAGTTAACAGGGAGTATGACAGGGTACGTTAGTATTCTGCAAAGGTGTAATGGCAGTACCGGTGTAATCTCCAGCAATGATTAATTAACAATCTAACCTGAATTCCTTACGATTTTTATGGATCGAAAAGAAAGTATAAAAACGATGTTTTTGGGAACAGTGTCACTGCCCTTTCTAAAGAAATCCGGGGTTGGCTCCGAGCAAAAAGTAATAACCGGGAACGAGGAGCCGATGCGCAGCGACTGGGCACAGTGGCCTGATATGGAGTGGGTAGGTCCGGGGTTCTGGGGGAATCGATTGCAGGATTGGCAGTTAAGGGATGGCAGGGTACGATGTTCTGTAACGGCACCACAACGTACCCTGTACTGCTTAACACACAAACTGGAGGATCGGGAGGGTGGTTTCGAGACATCGGTAACAATTGAATGGCTGGCTCGGTCAAGTTCGCCCGAGGATCAGATCGGTTTTCTTATTGGGGCCCGGGCTGGTGATGACCCTGTTGACGTTTCGTTTGAGGACTACCGCCGCGACACTATATTTGGCGAAGGACTGAAGACGGGAATACAGGGTGATGGTCGATTGTTTATCGGGGCTCACAGCAGCGAGGAATCGATTGATAACATTAAATTCATTCGACTATCTATCACTGCCGAACCAATCGGAGGAAACTACAGGCTGAACATTTCCGCATCAGATCCGAAAAACGGCAGCGTTTTAACAGAACTGGAAGCGAACGACATCGCTCCGGAGTCGGTGGCGGGGAACCTGGCCCTGCTTTCTCATTTTCCGGCAGAAAAATCACAAACGGAAGCGTCCTCGGTTCATTTTTCAAATTGGCAAATATCGGGAAATAAAGTTGGGTTCCACCCGGGACAAACGTTTGGTCCTATCTGTTTTTCCCAGTACACTCTGGACCGCGGAATTCTCAAGATGACGACGCAGTTGGCACCGGTGGAGTCGATCAATGGGCATACGGTAGCCCTGCAGGTGAGAAAGAACGGTCGGTGGGAAACGTTGCAAGAGGATACGGTAGATCCGTTGTCTCGAACGGCTCATTTCCGTCTGGAGAACTGGAATGAAAAGCGAGACATGCCCTATCGAATTACGTTAACGCTGCCTCTCAACAAAGAGTCGAAAGAGTATTATTATGAGGGAACGATTGCCGCTAATCCTGTGTCCTCAGATCAGCTGAAAATGGCTGTTTTTAGCTGTAACAGCCATTATGGATTCCCAAACCAGGAGGTTGTCGATAATGTCGGCAAGCATGATCCGGATATGGCTGTATTTCTGGGTGACCAGCTCTATGAAAGCCATGGTGGATTTGGGGTACAGCGGTCGCCCGTTGAGAAAGCGGCCCTGGACTGGCTGCGTAAATGGTACATGTTCGGGTGGTCCTACCGTGAAGTTTTTCGTCATATCCCGTCGGCCTTTATTCCGGATGATCACGATGTGTATCATGGCAACATCTGGGGCGAAGCCGGTGCCGATGCCCCGGTGGAAAAAGGCTGGGGATATGATTCGCAGGACGAAGGCGGGTACAAAATGCCGCCCGAATGGGTGAATATGGTCCAGCGGGCTCAGACCAGTAACCTGCCTGACCCTTATGATCCAACACCGATTGGGCAGGATATTAGCGTGTACTACACAGACTGGACCTACGGAGGGGTCAGTTTTGCGATCATCGAAGATCGAAAGTTTAAGACAGCACCGAAAAACGTACTGCCGGAGGAAGCCAACGTTGTCAACGGGTTCATTCAGAACCGGGAGTTCGATATTAAAAAGTATTACGATATCGATGCTGAATTACTTGGGAAACGCCAGCTGAATTTCCTGGATGACTGGGCCTCCGACTGGAGTAACCAAACGCAAATGAAAGCGGTGCTCTCCCAAACGAATTTTTGCACCGTTGCGACGCTGCCGGAGGGTAGTATTCTTGACCGGATAGTGCCTGAATTGCCGATCCCTGGGCGTGGAACGTACGTCGAGGGAGACGCTCCCACCACCGATATGGATTCCAACGGCTGGCCGCAAAAAGGACGCGATATGGCACTCAAAAAGATCCGAAAGGCATTTGCCCTGCATATTGCCGGGGATCAACACCTTGCCAGTACCGTGCAGTATGGCGTGGACGAACACGGAGATGCGGGGTTTGCCTTTGCCGGGCCGGCACTCAATAACATATGGCCCCGACGCTGGTGGCCCCCGGTGGACGCCGATCACAAGCCCTTGCCCGGGCGCCCCCAGAACACGGGTGATTTCGAAGATGGATTTGGTAACAAAATGACGATTCACGCGGTGGGTAATCCGGTACAAACCAACCGGGAACCAAGCCTTATATACGACCGCGCCACCGGTTACGGCATGATCACATTTGACAAGAAGGAACGGGTAATGACGATCGAATGCTGGCCACGGTACGTGGATCCCGATTCCAACCCGGAGGGGCAGTTTGACGGGTGGCCTATTGTGATTTCACAAGAAGATAACTACGGTAGGAAAGCCACCGGTCATTTGCCGGATATTCAGATACAGGGGCTCCCCTCTCCCGTGGTACAGGTTTATAATGAAGCTTCCGGGGAACTGGAATACGCGATCCGTATCAGCGGGAATCGGTTCAAACCCAGGATATTTGACAATCAAGTGACTTACCGGATTCGAGTGGGAGATCCCGACCAGGATAGATGGCGGGAGTTTGAGGGGATTAATTCCAGCGATGAGCACCCGATCGTATGCACATTTTAAAACATACAAATAAACTTACCTGGGGAACTGTTTTTCAAAAGGAAGAAGTTCAGAGATTACTGATCATTTTCGGGATACTGATCTTGCTTGCTGCACCTGTAACCGGATGCCTAAATAGTGACAGCAGTAATTCAGATATCGACAACGGGCAACCCAATATCGTGTATATCCTGGCCGATGATCTGGGATACGGGGAGCTGGGGGCCTATGGGCAGCAAAAGATTGAAACCCCGAATATTGACAAGCTTGCCGCGGAAGGAATGATATTTACCCAACACTATGCCGGTTCCCCCGTTTGCGCCCCGTCACGATATATGCTCATGACCGGTAAACACCCGGGGAATGCATATATTCGGGGTAATGACGGCATGCCGGAGCGCGGTGACGTTTGGGACTTTGAAGCGATGCGGAAAGATCCCGGGTTGGAAGGCCAGCGGCCCATTCCGGATTCGACGTATACGATGGCAGAGATGTTGAGCGAGGCAGGGTACCGAACGGCAGCAATCGGTAAATGGGGACTGGGTGGTCCCGGAACCGAGGGGCACCCCAATGAACAGGGATTTGACCTGTTT
The DNA here is from genome assembly GCA_033722415.1 of Balneolaceae bacterium. GTDB lineage: Bacteria > Bacteroidota > Rhodothermia > Balneolales > Balneolaceae > JAMQKA01. Next base: position 6,186 of record JAWVZC010000048.1, read on the forward strand.
TACGGGTACCTGTGTCAACGCCAGGCCCATAATTATTATCCCGATCACCTCTGGAAAAATCGGGATCGTGTCTTTTTGGATAACATTGTACAAAATCCCCACGCAACGTTACCCGACAGTTTGGATCCCTATGATCCCGACAGTTATAAAAAATACCAGGAACAGCCGGATTATGCGCCTTCCCTGATGCAGCAGGAACTGTTGTCATTTATCGAAGAATCGAAAAACGCTCCCTTTTTCCTGTACTTTGCCAGCCCGATTCCCCACGTGTCCCTTCAAGCCCCTGATCGGTGGGTAAGGTATTACCGGCAAAAATTTGGTGATGAATTGCCGTATACCGGAGATCGGGGATATGTGCCAAACCGGTATCCCAGGGCCACCTATGCAGCGATGATTTCCTATCTGGATGAGCAGGTAGGTGACCTGGTGGAAAAGTTGAAACAGGAAGGAATCTACGGTAACACTCTGATTATTTTCAGCAGTGATAATGGTCCAACTTATAACGGGGGCACCCAACCAGAATTTTTTAACAGTGCAGGTCCCTTTAACAACAGCTACGGGTGGACGAAGGGATTTACCCATGAAGGGGGCATTCGGGTACCGATGATCTCCCACTGGCCGGGAGTCATTGAGGCGGGTACGGAAACGGATCATATTTCAGCGTTTTGGGATGTGATGCCAACCCTGGCTGATATTATCGGCCGGGAACTGCCGGGTGCAACCGACGGGATCAGTTTTGCCCCGTTGCTGAGGGGAAATGTGGACCGGCAAATAACCCATGATTTCCTGTATTGGGAGTTCCCCGCCTACGGGGGCCAGCAGGCGGTGCGTATGGGCAAGTGGAAAGGCATACGAAAAAATATTGTCAAGGAAGGGAACATGGATATTGCGTTGTACAACCTGGAGAACGATTTGCGGGAGGAGCATGACGTGGCTGCCCAGCACCCGGAAGTGGTCCGAAAGATCCAGGAAATCATGCGACAGGAGCACTCAAGAGCTAATGTAGAAACATTTAGAATGAATGCCCTGAATGGTTCCAATTGATGGGATTGCCACAAGATTATAACTGCCAGTATTACATAAGAATGTTTGGATGTTCTTGAAATCACATAATGCCTTTTTATGAATAATCGAACGTTGCTTCCGTTGCTGTGGATTATCTGCTTTTGGGTAATTACAGGGTGTAATTCTGTAACTGATGGGAGTAAGCGGGGTCAGCCCAATATTATTTTCATTTTGGCGGACGATATGGGGTATGCGGATCTGGGAGTTTACGGACAACTCAGGATACAGACTCCCAATCTTGATACGCTGGCTGCTGAAGGTATTCGTTTCACCCAGCACTATGCCGGCAGTACGGTTTGTGCTCCATCCAGAGGAGTGTTAATGACCGGGAACCATACCGGCAAGGCTTATATCAAGGGTAATTTTGCAATGCAGACCGAAGGAAATCTACCAATACCGGATACTACCGTCACGGTAGCGGAGTTGCTGCAACAAGCGGGGTACCGGACCGGGATGATTGGCAAATGGGGTTTGGGTGGCCCGGGCTCGGTTGGAGGGCCCAACAACCAGGGGTTCGTTTACTCTTACGGATACCTGGACCAGCGCAATGCTCATGAATACTATCCACCGTATGTTTGGGAAAATGAACAAAAAGTCTTCCTGGACAACCAGAATGGTCAAAATGAATATACCCACGATCTATTCACCCAAAAGGCGTTGCAATTCATAAATGAGGATAGCGAGCAGCCGTTCTTCTTATACCTGCCGTACACCATACCTCACGGCAAATACCAGGTTCCAAGCGATGCCCCATACGGTAGTAGATCCTGGAACCAGGAAGAAAAAAATTATGCGGCGATGATTACCCGAATGGACCGGGATGTGGGTCGCATTTTGGATTTGATTAAAGAAAACGATATTGATGAAGAGACCATTCTGTTTTTTGCCAGTGATAATGGTCCGGTCGATAACGCTATTTCCCGGTTTTTTGATAGTAATGGAACGTTAAGGGGATATAAGACCGACCTGCTGGAAGGTGGAATTCGGGTGCCCTTGATCGTGCGGTGGCCGGGTACCATTCAGGAAGGTCTAGTTTCGGATCATGTCAGTGCTTTTTGGGATTTTCTGCCAACAGCCTGTGATCTTGCCGGTATTGATATCCCGACCGAAACCGATGGGATATCATATCTGCCCGAGTTGCTGGGACATGAACAACCCAACCATGATTATCTATACTGGGAATATTTTAAATACTATTTCGGGTGGGAGTCCGGAGACGCGGGACCGAGGAATTCTTTTGCCCAGCAAGCCGTACGAATGGGTAAATGGAAAGGACTGAGAAGCAATATTCAGAATAATCCGGCTGCACCGGTACAGCTATATAACCTGGAAAAGGATTTAGGGGAAAACACGGATGTGGCAGCGCAGCATCCGGACATCGTGGAGCAGATCCAGAAAATATTCCGGGAGGCCCACCACGATACTGAATTTTTTCAAACTGAACGTCTATAGCTAATGAGTAAATTACCCACGTTATTTGCCGTTGCCATTTTGTGTCCCCTGTGGATGCCGGGCTCTGCTGCCTCTGGCCAGGCTGACGATGGAAATGAGAAGCCCAATATCCTGCTGATCATTGCGGACGATCTGGGATATGCGGATATGAGCTTTTTATCGAATTCGGCTCCCGATGTGCATACTCCCAATATCGATCGTCTTGGTAAGGAAGGGTTCTATTTTACGGATGCATATAGCACCTCCCCCATATGCAGCCCTTCACGTGCAGGTTTAATTTCGGGAATGTATCAGGCAAGGTGGGGAAACTACTGGTATGGTGAGGGTGGATTGCCGGACTCCGTCACCACGCTGCCCGAGCGCCTACAAAAAGCTGGATATATCACAAAGAAAATCGGCAAAACACATCTGAACGGTGGCCCCGTTGAGCACCCGCTGGAGCACGGCTTCGACCGTTTTTTGGGGTTTATTGATCATACCTGGGATTATCTTCGTCTCAGCCAACAGGATGTGGAAGAGTACGGGCCGGAAAACGCACGTCGTGCTCACATAGGTCCACTGACTCGAGATCATAAAAAAGTATCGTATAACAACGACTTTACCACTGATATTTTCAGCCGGGAAGCGGTCAATTTCATAAACAGAGATCGTGATCGGCCATTCTACCTACATCTTTCCTATAATGCTGTGCACCACCCCACGTATGTGGGACATCCGGAATATCTCGACGATTTCGGTATTGAACAATTCCCGTTTTGGGACCCTCAAAAAGAAACCTATCGATCGTGGCACGCAAAATGGGGCCACCTTGGAAAAGTTGATCCGAATGGTAGAACGCGATACCTGCTGCAACTTGCCGTCATGGACGACGGTATAGGCAGAATCCTAGATGCACTGGAGGAGAACGGCCTGCGGTCTGGTACATGCATTATTTTCACATCGGATAATGGAGGTACGATCAATACCTATTCAAAGAATGATCCATTGAATGGGTATAAATATATGTTTGGAGAAGGAGGCATAAGAGTACCGTTGGTCATCAACTGTCCCGGCAACGTTGGCGGCCAGCGGATCTCTCCGCTGGTATCCGCCATGGATATCTACCCCACGATACTGGAGTTGGCGAACCGGGAAATACCGGATAACCTGGATGGCAGATCGCTGGTACCATATCTACAAGACAAAAAACCGTACACTGCCCACAAGCAGTTGGTTTGGTCAAATGGAAGAGATAGCTGGGTAGTGCGCAAAGGTCGCTGGAAATTGGTTCACAATATCGGTTGGAGCCACTCAAGTTTTGTACTGGAACAGGGAAAAGCATTGAGGGCTGGGGAGCGATACCGGTATCCCGGTGGGATACGGTTGTATGATTTGGAGAACGATATTGATGAAAGCCGCGATCTAAGTGATGAAAAACCTGATTTGGTGGAGGAATTAAGCAGTATTTATAATGACTGGCGGAACAGTATGTCTGAACCCCGGCGGGGGAATGGTACAGTGAAACCGGGGCCGGAAAAAGGAGAAAAACTGGGGTGGGGAGTACACGAGATCGTCGAAAATACCTATGCCAACAGTTCCGATATCAACCATTATGCCAACCTGGTTACCGATGATTTTCCGGGTACCTATTGGCAATCCGTGACCGGTAATGCGGCTTTACCATTGCCACACCATATAACAATAAAGCTGAAGAAAACGGTCAGGATAGGGGGATTTAAGTACCTGCCGAATCAACACGCAACAAAGGGAAGAGTTGATAATTACACGTTTTCAGTAAGTACAAACGGGGAGCGCTGGCAGAAGATAAAAACCGGTAAATGGGATAACACCGCTGAACTGAAAGAAGTCCTGCTACATGATCCGGTACCCGCAAAGTTTGTTCGTCTAGGAGTACAGAGTGCGCACAACTCTAAAAATTCCGCTACAATAGCAGAGATCGGATTAGTGGTAAAATAGAAATATTATGGATCCCAAAAATGTTGTCCGGCTGACCTTAATCATGAGCATGCTGGTGTTAGTAGTATACAACACCAGGGCCGACCACGCTCCTGAAAAACCCAATATTATTTTTATACTTGCCGATGACCTGGGTTATAGTGATATCAATAGTATTGATCCCCTGGGACGTACGTTTTACGAAACTCCCAATATCGATCGTCTGGGTCGCCAGGGAATGAAATTTTTGCAGGCTTATACCAACGCTGCCAATTGTTCACCCACCCGTGCAGCGCTTGTCAGCGGACAATATTATCCCCACCAGCCTATTTATCATGTCGGAGATTCGGGTCCCGGGGCCATGATTCCGGCTGAAAACGCCCATTATCTGCCTCTTGATAAAATCACCGAAGCCGAAATGTTGAAGCTGGCAGGGTACACTACTGCCTTGATAGGGAAATGGCACCTGGGGGATCCCCCGAATCGCGGCCCCGAACAGCAGGGGTATGATATAAATATCGGTGGATATGGTGCAGGTAATCCCGGGAGTTGGAAGGGCGGATATTTTCAGCCCAACAACAATCCCTACATCCGTGATGCCAGGGAAGGGGAATACCTGACGGATTACCTGACGCGAAAGGCTGTTGAATTTGTCGATGAACATCAAAATGAGCGCTTTTACCTGAATCTCTCCTATTACACTCCACACAGCCCTTTCCAGGCTCCCGAGCACCTTGTGGAAAAGTACCGGCGAAAAAAGGGGGATCGCGGGCATTACCATCCAACATACGCTGCCATGATCGAAAACCTTGACACAAATATTGGTAAAATAATGACCGTCCTTGACGAGCTCAATTTGGATGAAAATACCGTAGTAATCTTTTATTCGGATAATGGTGGTCGCGGAGGATACGGATTCCTGGGTCATGAGAAAGCTAACGTAACTGATAATGCACCACTCAAAGGAGGTAAAGGCACGTTTTATGAGGGTGGAATCCGTGTACCATTGATTATTCGATGGCCGGCCGTTATCGAGCCGGGAGCAAAAACTCTTGAACCTGTGCTCACCATCGATTTTTATCCCACATACCTCAGTTTGGCAGATGTCGAACATCCCCAAAACTACAAGTTGGACGGGCAAAGTTTATTCCCCCTGTTAACAAATCCCGAGGCAACTCTCAATCGTCAATCCATGTATTGGCACTTTCCGGGATATCCTAACAATCCCTGGCGTACCACTCCGGTCAGCGTGGTGAGATCGGGCCCCTGGAAATTGATGAAATTTTATGAAACTGAGGAGTTGAAATTGTACAATTTGTGGGATGATCCCGGAGAGCACCGAAACCTTGCTGATCAAAAATCAACAGTACGCGATCGGTTAGCAGGGCAACTGGAAGCATGGCTTAATGAGACTGAGGCTCCGATGCCAAAATGGCCTGACAATGAATAACATATCGGAATCACAAATTACAACGCTATGAAAAATGCAGACCTCCACGTTTTTAACAGACTCTTCGTTTTCGGTTTGATCGCATTCGTTTCACTGGGATGCATGAAACAGGATGCTCAATCCCCGCCCAACATCCTGTTTATCATGAGCGATGACCACACCGCCCAGGCGTGGGGCACCTACGGGTCGGTGCTGGATTCGGTGGTCCATGCCCCGCATATAGCACAACTTCATGAGGAGGGAATTCAGCTCATGAACGCTTTTGCCACCAACTCCATCTGCGCGCCCAGCCGGGCTGCGATCCTGACCGGGCAATACAGTCACAAGAACGGGGTGTATACCCTGGTCGACACGCTTGATCCCGCCCTGCCAACCCTGCCCGAAATGTTGCGGCAGGCGGGCTACCAGACCGGGCTGGTTGGCAAGTGGCACCTGAAAAGTCGTCCCGCCGGGTTCGACTACTACAACGTACTGCCGGGACAGGGTCGCTATTTCGATCCCGTGCTGCGAGACAGCAGCAACTGGCCGGAAGGGCGCTCCTACGAAGGTTTTTCCGCCGATGTGATCGCCGAACAGTCGCTGCAGTGGCTGCGGCAGCGCGAGGAGGATACCCCCTTTATGCTGATGACCCACTTCAAGGCGACCCACGAGCCATTTAACTACCCTCCCCGATTTGACACCTTGTATCAGGATGTGACCATGCCGGAACCTTCACATCTGTATAACTACTACCCGGAACAGTCCACCCGTACCTTCGAGGGACAGGTCCTGGAGATCCTGGGCGGCCGCTTTGAGCAGAACCCGGGTCGCTACTCGGCCGAATCGTTTTCGCTGGACGGCCTCGACCGCCGCCAGGCCCGCAGTAAGATCTACCAGAAGTTTGTCAAGGACTTCCTGCGTTCCGGGGCGGCCATTGACCAGAACATTGGGCGGCTGCTGGAGTACCTGGACCGGCAGGGACTGGCCGAAAATACCATGGTGATCTACACCTCCGACCAAGGGTACTTCATGGGCGAGCACGGGCTGTTCGACAAGCGGATCATGTACGAGCAGTCGGCCCGTATGCCGGTTGTAATCCGCTGGCCGGGGCAGGTGCCGGCCGGGGCGACCAACCGGGATCTGATCCTTAACACCGATTTTGCCCCAACGCTGCTGGATGTTGCCGGCCTGCCAGTGCCGCCCTCGATGCAGGGACGCAGTTTCAGGGCGATCCTGTCCGGCCAGACACCGGATGACTGGCGGGAAGCGTTCTACTACCGCTACTGGATGCACCAGCAGCATCGCCCGGCCCACATGGGGATCCGTACCGAGCGCTACAAACTGATCTGGTTTTACGGACAGCCGTTGCGGGACGTATATGGGGAGCCTCCCACCAAGCCCACATGGGAGTTCTATGATTTGGAAAGGGATCCCAAAGAAATTAATAATGCCTATGACGATTCCCGGTACCGGGAGGTCATTCAGAGGATGAAGCGACAGTTACTGGAGCATAAGGATTCTCTTAATGACAATGATACCGGTTATCCGGTAATGCAGCCGTTATTATGGGATAGTTGACAGACAAGTAGCATGACATAGTATTACGCGTTTAGCGGTTAGATTAGATGGCAACAAACCAGGGAATGCTCTCTGCGTCATCCCGGACCCCGATCCGGGATCTCGCGGTGGTAGTGAACGTTGATTTGCTGCGAGCTAAGCTCAACGGCAGCGGCCTTGCGAGATCCTGAAACAAGTTCAGGATGACGTACAGGCTACTTTTTAACCGCTATGCGCGTATAGTTTACGCATTCTGTAGCATAACATCATTTACACTGGTTAGTAACCAATAGCTCATGGCGCAGTACCCGGTAAGAGTAATTTGCTTGGGAAAACGGAAGCTGATCATCAAGAGTAGTGTTCCCTGATCTGTACTTTTATAAAAGAAATGATAAGTCCGGTATGACATTATATGGCCATGGTAAAGTACAAAGTAAATAAATGGTTGCTGTTAAAGGGTATGGTGTACTGCCTGGCGTGGTTCCTGGTAATCGGCTGTTCTGCGGGAACAAATGATGGGCAAGAGAAACCCAATATCGTATTGATATTAGCAGATGATATGGGGTATGGTGATGTGTCAGGATTAAATCCGGAATCAGTTGTTCAGACACCTAATCTGGACCAGATGATGGAATCGGGAATTTATTTCACAGAAGCTCATGCAAGTGCCTCCATTTGTACTCCTACCCGTTACGCTCTGTTAACTGGCAGATACAGTTTTAGAACAGGGTTAAATGGGGTGCTAACGGGCTACTCAAAGCCGATAATTGAATATAACAGGGAAACAGTTGCATCGCTGTTGAGTAAGGCAGGATATAAGACCGCAATTATCGGGAAATGGCACCTGGGATTAGAGTGGCAAGCTAAAGATACTACAAAGCCTGTTTATACACGCGACAAATTTATACCGGATAATTTGAACGTTGATTATTCAAAAGAGGTGAAAGGCGTACAAGAGATCGGATTTGAATATTCCTACATATCTCCTGCGGGTAATAATCTTGCACCGTTCACATTTATCTAGAATAGATATGTTACTGAATTACCAGGTGACCACATTAAACCTAATTTACAAAAGCACACATTCAGAACTCGTAGAAATGGTGGAGATATTGCACCGGGTTACGATTTTAATTCCACCCTCGAAAGGCTAACACAAAAAGCCATTCGTTTCATTATTGAGGAAAGTTCCAATGAAGATCCATTTTTTCTTTATTTCCCGTTGACAGCACCGCATTTCCCCTGGTCCGTTCACCCTGATTTTGACGGTCTCTCCTCCCTTGGTAAGTACGGGGATTTTCTCAAAGAGATAGATACAAGAACAGGTCAAATTCTTGATACGATCGATAATGGTGGAATTGAAAATAGTACGTTGATTATTTTTACCGCTGACAATGGCGGTGCCTATGAGCCCTGGTTTGAACGGAAATATGATCACGACATGAATTACGGTCGAAGTGGGCAAAAACGCCATATCCTGGAAGGCGGATTACGGGTCCCATTTATTGCAAAATGGCAAGGTAATATAGAACCGGGCTCGGTTGCAGATACGCCTATTAGTCTGGTAGATATGCTTGCAACTTTTTCATCGCTGACAAATCAACCCTACAGGAATGAATTTGCAGAAGATAGTTACGATATCAGCGGTCTGTTTTTAGGTAATAAGGAAGTGAAGAGAGGACCGATTATAAATCAATCTACCAGCGCTGATGCATTATCTATTACAGTTGATGAATATAAGCTTATTCCAAACGGTATTGGGAAGACCGGGTTAAGAAAACCCGGGAAAGATGATCCCGAGGGAATGCTGTTCAATTTGACGGTTGATAGTCTGGAACGTGAAAACATATATGAAGATCGTCCTGAAATAGTGAATAATCTGGAAAATCTCTTGGAAGAGTATGTTGAGAGGGGATACAGTACGCCCAAAAAATCTGGCTACTAATTTGATTTAAAACGAGTTACATATTTTGGGGCATTCTGCCCGGGGGATATTTTTCAACTCCAAATGGTAATCTGAAGACTTTGCTCTCTCTGCTACCGGTGGCCGGCAAGATTAAAACTCTCTAAAAAACAAGCAATTAACAGATAACTTATTCATATTGGCAACCGTATCATCTAGAGACAGCAAACGAGTGTTCCGTATTTATTACGGTTATGACAGAGAAATTAGAGCTCAACGCCCGGTCACTTTCAAAGGCCGGGCGTTTTTTATTCGAATTAACGGTAATTGCCATCCTCATCGTGGTAAATCCCGGTTCGCCTACCTGATCGCCACATTCCTAGCTTGCATTTCTCACGAAAAATATGTCAGATTTCTTGTAATGCTCTGATATACTGTGAGTGACAGTTATTTGTTGACTACAAATGGCATACCAGCAGGTAGTGGACTGCGAAATGGTCCCGTATGCTGGGTTGAAGGTGGAAATAGCGCACGCAACGTATCAATATACGTTTCGTTTGCGATTACCCCTTCGCCTTACCGAC
>JAWVZC010000049.1:0-15966 GCA_033722415.1 Balneolaceae bacterium
AACAATTGTTCCGGCAAACAGGACCTCCTCCATAACGTGGTATGACAGCAACTCCGCCACCTGATCACTGCTCATTCTGGCAAAGATGGAATCGGGTACCTTTTCAAATGCCTCATCGGTTGGAATAAAGGCGGTGACAGGCCCGCTTTGAGAGAGAAGCTTATCTGTTCCGCTGCTGTCGGCAAGCTCTACAAATGTTTGAAATGGGTCGAACTGCCGGGCGGTATCGATGATATTTGCGGACTGCTGTGGATCTGTTCCGTTGTCCAGGCTGCAACCCGCAGCGGCAATGAAAATGACGATAGATGACAATAGTACTCTTGTTACGTTCAGTCGCATCGTGTGGTTTTCTTTTTCCGGTTTAACGAAGAATGAGGGTACCGGGAATTGGTGTATCAAACGGTGGGTTTAGATCTGACTGACCAGTTCCCCGGTTCACCTGCAGTAATGAATACACCATGTGGCGGGAAGTAACTATATAACGGGCGAAAAATATTTACCCAACCCAAAAAGAAGGGATCGTACTACAAAAACTCGATCAGTAGGTACCCTCCCAGCAGGGACTTCAGGCTCCAGGCAGTTGTCCGGATCCAGTTTGTTGTGATGAGCCGCTTTTTGATCTCATCGGGTGTGCCCGTCTCCATACCGTCCCCGTTCCCCAGCATGTTGTGATACCGCACCTGGAGCGTCCCGGTCGACGTCCAGATGAGCAGGACCAGTGCCAGACCGGCGGCATGAATCCACCAGAATGGCTGGCCATAAATGGTCAGAACAACTGAACTTGCCAGCTCAAGCAGCATGGGCGGGGCCACGACATACCCGGTGTGCGGTACATGAAACCGGTGGTATGCGGAGAACTCGGACCGGCCTACCAGCAGAAATCCCGGGTAATGAACCACCTGAACAAACCAGATCAACCCTGTCATAAACAGGGTCGCGCAGATATTGATCACCAATACGATATCAAGCATCATTTCATGAGTAAGATATTAAACCCTCGTGCGTTTAGCGGTAAAAAAAGTAGCCTGTATGTCATCCGGAACTTGTTCCAGGATCTCGCAAGGCCGCTGCCGTTGAGCTCAGCTCGCAACAAATCAACGCTCACTGCCACCGCGAGATCCCGGGTCGGAATCCGGGATGACGAAGAGGGCATTCCCTGGTTTGTTGCCATCTAATCCAAACCACTAAACATGTTAAACCCTCATTTTATACTATTGGGAAACCGTTTCCCAATCACCATGAAGACTTTGAAAAAACAGGGATTTAGTCCAAGATCATAGACTACGTGAATGCGAAACCGCAATTTATGCACCATCAATGAGGATTACGAATTCTCCGGAATGCGATCAGGACGAGACGGGGTCAAAGACCGGTTTTACAAAGCTTCCACCCATGATGTTAACCTCTTGAATGTGACTGCCGTTTCCCGTGACAACTCCGTTCCATATCTATTCAACCGAATAATTACCCGCCGCGGAGGTACCACTATTGCCCTTTCTCACAACCCGGAATCCGTCATAGCCGCTGGATTATTATATACCGCGCCTTTGAAAAACTAACCTGCCACTCGCATATTCCTGCAGGAGGGGCTGGAAAAATCACACAAACAGCTTTAAGGGCTCGGTAAATTCTTGCCTGCCGCATAGCAATCCCAATATTGCATTTCTCTTTGTGAGCATTTCGGGTCAGCCGAAACGGATAAACAGGCTTAAATTTTACCCCATTGATCCTTATTCTTTACATTCTTTGCGACAGGGCGTAAAATTAGCGGGATCAGGTTTAGTGAAAAATATTCACTGCCCTGCGGAAGTTATTCATTATACAATCTGAGGGATATTTGAAATAGGCTTAAAGTTTCATGCTTTTACCATCGCAACTGTCCAAAAATAAATACCTGATATGAACCATCCGGGATTATCGACCGTTCGCTATTTTCCGCTTATCCTGCTGCTGTGCTGGGTGCCGCACCACGCCAGTGGTCAGACAACCATCGACAAGCTGGATCCCCATGAGTATTTCGACTTTTGGGTGGGGTCCTGGGATCTAACCTGGGAGGCTCCCGATGGAACAATCGAGCATGGCACCAACAGGATAGAGAAGATTCTGGATGGAAACGTAATTTTGGAAAACTTCCGTACCGAGTCGGGACGTTTCGAGGGATATGAGGGCAAGAGTTTTTCGGTCTACCAGAAAACCACCGGAAAATGGCGACAGACCTGGGTGGATGACAGCAGCGAATATTTCGACCTCACGGGGAAAATTGAAGGGAACAAGCGGATTTTTATCACCGAGGTGCCGGGTCCCAACGGATCTACGGTGCTAAAGAGGATGGTATTTTACGATATCACGGACGACTCCTTTACCTGGGACTGGCAATCTTCCTCAGACGGCGGTGAAACATGGAAGCTGCTCTGGCGCATCCATTATGAGCGTAAAGAGTAACCCCGGTTCCCGATTCCGGTTCGGCAACCCGGAGATTCGTTGGCATCACCCTTCGCCACCTTATTTCGAGGAAAAAAGAAACCCGAAGAAAAACGTACCAAGAAGCAGGAAGACAATAAGCTCCAACAGGTACGGCTCGGCATAATTCAGTACCACGTCGATCAGGTCAACCACTATCGTTTCTATTTTGTAGATGAGATCCATGTCCTTATTAATTTAAAAGCTAAGTACTGTTTATAATCGATTTATCCATAAGAGTTTTTACATTCCCGATTGTTACAGAAAATCTGAATTTTCTTCACTTCTGCCCCCGCTCCGGAGAGCGCCCGTGGCCCCTATTTCTTCAAGATGGGATTTCTTAAACCATATCTTGATCATTACCGAATATGTTATAGCTTTAGGAAAGATCCGATATCACCGGAGGCTTAACTTTCTAACACCCATTTAAACACTCATGACACACCAGGAAATCACCGACGGCAATAATCTGATTGTGGGGCTGATGGACAGCACAATCAAAATTGAACAGGAAGATGTGAAAGATATCCCTCTTGCATTTCTCGCCACCGAAGACCTCAAATTTCATGTCTCCTGGAAATGGCTGATGCCCGTGGTCATCAAGATTGAGGAAGACCTGGGATATGATGTGCGCATTGAAGGGAAATACTGTCGTGTCAGCGTGGATGATGATACGAACTTCGAAGCTACGGCTGATAAAAAAATCGAAGCCGTATGGCGAGCAATCGTCAATTTCCTGGGATCCCGGTAAGGAACGGCTGAGACAGGTGAGGCCGGGTTGGGCAAGGTGAATGATTTTGCCCTGTACATTATTGTTAGAACTAGTACCATACCATTTTGTTGAAACTGGTTCGAATCACCAAGTTCCGAGATGAACCATAACAATAAAAGCCTGCTCGACCGGTACGTCCCGATGACTGACTGGCTCCGGGATTACAGCAGGTTTGACTTCAGGAACGACACGCGTGCCGGGCTTACCGTCGGGGTGCTGCTGATTCCCCAGAGCATGGCGTATGCGCTGCTTGCCGGCCTCCCCCCGGTATATGGGCTTTACGCCTCGATCGTACCTCTTGCGGTGTACGCCATGCTGGGCACCTCCCGCCAGCTTAGTATCGGGCCGGTTGCCATCCTGTCGATCCTCATGGCATCGGGCCTCAGTTCCCTCGCCGAACCCGCAACCGGCGAATATATCCAGCTGGTGCTCGCCGTGGCTTTCCTGGTTGGTGCCACCCAGTTTATAATGGGCCTGTTCCGCCTCGGATTCCTGATGAACTTCCTTTCGAAACCGGTACTTAGCGGTTTTACTTCGGCCGCGGCATGTATCATCGGGTTTAGTCAGCTCGGAAACCTGCTGGGCATTGAACTGGCACGCAGCAAATATATCTTCGTCGTTGCCCGCGATGCGATCCGGAATGTTGACCTGGTGCATCTTCCCACACTCATCATCTCCCTGGGATGCATCCTGATGATTCTCTTTATCAAACGCTGGAAGCCACGGTGGCCCTCCCAGCTGATTGCGGTAATTGTTGCTGTAATTGTAACCTGGCTGTTACGTCTGGATCAGCTGGGAGTGGATATCGTCGGCTCGGTGGAACGGGGCTATCCCACCCCCATTCTGCCCCAGATCGGCTCCCTTCCCTACTGGAAAATCGCTCCCACCGTCCTGGCCATATCTTTTCTGGGTTTTGCCCAGTCTATCGCACTGGCCAAGGCGATGGTGCGGCGCAACCCGGATTACACGGTCGACTCCAACCAGGAGCTGTTCAGTATCGGGCTGGCGAATATGGTGGGCTCGTTTTTCCATGCCTACCCGGTGGCCGGCAGTTTTTCCCGAACCGCGGTTAACGATGAAAACAGGGCAAAGACCGGCATTTCGCTGCTGGTCAGTGCGGGGATGGTCACGCTCACTGTTCTCTTTTTGACTCCCCTCATCCACTACCTCCCCTACGCCGTGCTGGGTGCCATTATCGTTACGGCAGTGCCCGGACTGGTTGAGATCGGGGAGGCCCGTTTCCTGTGGCAGGTCCGCAAGCGCGATTTCACCCTGATGCTGGTTACCTTTGTATCGACCCTGGCCCTGGGAATCCTGGAGGGCATCGGGGTGGGGGTGCTGATTTCACTCGGCATCGTGATCCACCGCAGCAGCTACCCGAATATCGTGATGCTGGGCCGCCTGCCCAATACCGACCAGTACCGTGACCTGGAACGACATCCCGAGGGACTCACCCAGACTAACACCATTATCGTGCGGATCGACGCCTCGCTCTATTTTGCCAATATTCCCTACATGAAAGAAAAGCTGCAGCAGCTTGAAGCCGAAAGCGGCAAGAACCTGCAACAGGTTATCATCGATGCGATCGGCATCAACGACGTGGACTCCAGTGCCCTGCACGCCCTGAAGGAGATTGTGGATGAATACAAGAGTCGGGATATTGATGTCATGTTTACCGGGGTCAAGGGACCGGTGCGGGATATTTTCCGGCGCTCCGGGCTTGCTGATGTGGTTGGGCCCGACCAGTTCTACCTGGATATCACCCATGCAGTCGACAGTCTGGAACATGAGGGCGAAGAAGAATCTCACCTCGTTGATGAGAACGATACCATTGAAAATACAGACACGAGTCCCATTTAATTATCCCGTCCCTCGGCAATGTACCGATCTCACAAATAATTCCCTTCTACACTCGTTACGGTGATAACATTAACAGTTTTCCAAAAAATTCTTATCTTAAAAGATTTCAACCAGCATTGGTCACCGGGCCGGCAACATGGACCAGATCGCCCGGGAATGAAATCACAAACAAGCTAAATCCAATAAATTCAACTACTCACAAGTGGATATGGATACGCTCTATCCCCGATATGATGTCATTGTTGTAGGTGCAGGGCATGCCGGCAGTGAAGCCGCGGGCGCCGCTTCTGAAATCGGGGCCAAAACCCTGCTCATTACGATGAATCTCGATGCCATTGCAAAGATGTCATGCAATCCGGCCATCGGGGGCGTGGCAAAGGGACAGCTCGTTCGGGAGATAGACGCACTTGGCGGGCTTACCGGCAAAGTGGCCGACCAGACCGGCGTACAGTTTCGCATGCTCAACCTGAGTAAAGGCCCGGCCATGTGGAGCCCCCGCTGCCAAAGCGACCGGGGACTCTACAGCAAAACCATGCGCAAGGAGCTTGAAAAAAAAGAGCACCTGCACTTTCGCCAGGACAACGTCATCGATGTATTGACGGATGATGACGGCAAACGGGTCATTGGTGTAAAAACCCAAACCGGGCAGGTTTTTCAAGCCGACAATGTGATACTAACCACCGGTACATTCGGCAACGGGTTGATGCATATCGGGCTCAAGAATTTTGGCGGCGGACGCTCCGGTGAGCGCGCCTCCATCGGGATTTCGGCCGCTCTTGAGAAGCTTGGATTTGAAGTGGGCAGGCTTAAGACCGGGACCCCGCCGCGCCTCGACGGCCGCTCGATCGATTACGACAAACTGGAAATTCAATACGGGGATGAGAATCCATCTCCCTTTTCCTTTATGACGGAACACCTGCCGTCAAAAGAGGAGCAGCTTACCTGCTGGATCGGGTACACCGATAAAAAAGTGCACGACGTACTTCGTTCAGGATTCGACCGCAGCCCGATGTTTACGGGACGAATCGAGTCGGTGGGCCCGCGTTACTGTCCGAGTATCGAGGACAAAATTGACCGCTTTTCCGATAAAGACAGCCACCAGCTGTTCCTGGAGCCCGAAGGATGGGATACCTACGAGATGTATCTCAATGGGTTCTCAACCTCGCTACCCGAGGATGTACAATACAAAGCACTGCGTACCATACCCGGTTTTGAAGATGCGGTCATGCTGCGACCGGGGTATGCCATCGAGTACGACTATTTTCCCCCATACCAGATCAAACGCAGCATGGAAACAAAGATCGTTGACGGACTCTTTTTCGCCGGGCAGATTAACGGAACCACTGGCTATGAAGAGGCCGCCTGCCAGGGATTGATGGCCGGCATTAATGCTGCGCTACGGTCCAGGGATGAGGAACCGCTAGTGCTCAAACGTTCGGAAGCCTACGTCGGGGTGCTGATCGACGACCTGATTACCAAGGGGACCGAAGAACCTTACCGCATGTTTACCTCCAGGGCCGAGCACCGTATCCTGCTGCGGCAGGACAACGCCGATCTGCGCCTTACGGAACTGGGCCATAAAATCGGTCTGGCATCCGAACAGCGGTTTCGCCAATATCAAACTAAGAAGAAAGCGATCGACGAACTGCATGATCTCATTGCAGAATACACCGTCTACCCGGAAAAGATGGACCCGATGCTGAAAGAGCAGGGTACCTCCGTCCTCTCCCAGCCGGTTAAGGCGAAATCGCTGATTCCCCGGCCCGAACTCTCGATCTATCACCTTCTGGAAGCCGACCCCGACCTGAAGCAAAAGGCGGAAAACATCACCACCGACGAAGATGTTTACGACCAGGTGGAGATCCAGATCAAGTACTCCGGTTATATCGAGAAGGAGTTTGAAATGGTCGAAGAGATGAAGGAAAAGGAGAATATGGAGATTCCCGAATCCCTCAAATACGACAAAATCAACTCGCTGTCAACCGAAGGCCGCAACAAACTGGATCGTATTCGACCGGAAACGCTGGGACAGGCCAGCCGGATCAGCGGTGTCTCAGCCAGTGACGTGGCTGTACTCATGGTCTACCTGAAAAATTAAATGCAAAAAAGCCCCGTGCCTTCAGGGTTTCCCCTGCATTTTGAACGAATTCCCGGATGTTTCACGTGGAACACCACCAAATAACATACCAGACCGTTTCACGTGAAACCTTTTCCTCCATTGACAATATCATAGAGAAAAATCGGGATGCACTCGAGCGATATCTGGACCAGCTCTTTTGGTGGAATGAGCGTGTCAACCTGGTAAGCCGCGATGTTTCACGTGGAACAGTGTGGGAGCATATCCGGCATTCACTAATATTGACACAGTTTGCCCCCTTTCGTGACTCCGGGTCTGTTGTCGACACGGGAACAGGTGGCGGACTCCCGGGGATTCCCCTTGCAATTGCTGCCCCCGACAAACAGTATCTCCTGAATGATATTGTATCCAAAAAGATCATTGCGGTGCGTCAAATACTGTTGAAAATCGGACTGGAGAATGCCACTGCCGAAGCACGGTCTGTCAGCGAACTGGACATTCCCTCCTCTGCCCTTCTGGTGTCAAAGCATGCGTTCAAGATCGATCAACTGTGGGATATGGTCTCGGAAAAACCCTGGAGCTCGCTGGTTTTTTACAAGGGAGTTGAATTCGAAAATGAAGCAGCGTCGATTAAAGATCCGCTGGACATTGCGTGCTATGATCTATCACACGGCTCCGATTTTTACGAGGGTAAGGTGCTAATTTTTGTCACCCGTTTATAGCGAGCCTCCAAAAAACACAAGATAAACGAGACAGATTTCCTGCTATCTATTCGAGTTCCTGTTATCCAAACATGTTGAACTCCGGGTGAATCTTTTGTCCGAATGCCTCCGGTTTCTTTTCGGCGAGCAAAGTAATCCGGGATTTGCAGAAGAAGGGATAATTGACAGGCTAGTTACCCCCTCCCGTTAACCCTGCAATGTTTGATAACCACCCCGGATTTGTTATATGGAATTTGGAACTCCTAGTTAAATCACGTCTGAAAATCTGTTATCTTCGGTCTAAATTTCCAGTTGGAACCCACAAAATCCTGTCCAAAATGAACAGTAACGAGCGTCGGATGAAGCTTATCCTGATGTTGCAGCAGTCGAACAAACGGCTCACTGTTGATGATATCGCCGAGAAATTTAACGTCAGTCGCCGGACGGTTTTCCGGGACTTCAACAGCTTGTCGGAAATGAATGTGCCGGTTACATGGGACAAGCACAAAGGGTACGGCATCATGCGGGGATATAACATCCCTCCCCTGATGTTTACCTCGAAAGAACTGGCGACCATCCTGGTGGGCCTTAATTTTGTAAAGTCCCAGGTGGACAAGACGATGGTTGAGGATGCCCGGGGTGTTGAAATGAAAATTAAAGAGGTACTCCCGGAGAAACTCAGGTCCTTTATGGAATCGCTCGAAGAGCGTACCGTAGTTGACCCCTTTCTCCACTACGGGCCTGAAAAAAAAGAGGGCGGCAACTGGTACCGGGTAAGCACGGCGACTTCCGAAAACAAACAGCTTACTTTTTCCTACCACAGTAAATCAACCGGCGAGGTTACCGATCGAAAAATCGACCCGTACCTGCTGGTTTTTTACCGGGACCACTGGAACGTCATCGGATGGTCGCACAAACGGAGTGATTTTCGAAATTTTGTGCTCGACCGTATGTCAAACGTCCAAATTCGGGACGCAACATTCACCCCGAAAACCGATATCGACGTAGAGGGGCTTATTTTCCGATATGACGAGCAATCCCATTTAATCAAGGTAAATGTATCCCAATCGGCTTTACGCCGGTTTAAAAGCAATCTGCCAACAAAGATTATTAAGCAAAACGAAATTAAACCTAATTTTTTTAGGTTGGAATTTAAATTCGATAACCTGGACTATATTAACAAATGGCTTCTGCAGTTTGCTGATGATATTACCATTGTCTGTCCTGACATTCTAATTGACAAAAGAATCAATTTATTAAATTCCATGATTGACAAATAATATGTTTTAATGCTTTATAAAGATATTAATATTTATTTTTGTGATTTTATTATGGTATGGTATTCGGTCAGGGCTTGTTAGCGTGGCGCCTGAATTCAAAATGAACAGCCATTACCAATTGCGTTTTTGTGCTGATTTTCTATCCGGCAACAGGACGGCCAGCCTGCATTGTACGTTGCGTGTCCGGCAACTCTCGTGCAAGTGTATACTACCGGCTGAAATGCGGCGAAGGTGTGATGGATTGGAATCTCGGTGCGTTTTCAGGTACCGAAGGTAATTCGGTACGCAGTGCAAACGGCATACCGTCAACGAAGTATAAAGAAACCTGGAGCCCTGCTGAATCTCACACCTCGTACGTTTGCAGTCGGCTCCCGGCTGATTACCAGTATGACGGGTTAATCGTGTCTGGTTGTTTCAGGCCGTTACATCGACACTGGGTCCTGCAGCGATTATGCTTTCGCTGCTCTCATTTTTGTACTTCTCAAAGTTTTTGTTGAAGAGGCTGCCGAGTTTCTGAGCTTGCTTGTCATACGCCCCGGGATCATCCCAGGTCTGTTTCGGCTGCAGTATCTCTTCCGGCACGTCGGGACAACGAGTTGGGATTTCAAACCCGAATACGTCATCCGTTACCGTCTCCACATCCTCCAGCGATCCGTTATGGATGGCATCGATGATAGAGCGGGTATTCTTCAGATCGATGCGGCTGCCCGTGCCGTACGGTCCTCCTGTCAGGCCCGTATTAACCAGCCAGGCACTGGCATTGTGCTTGCGCATTTTTTCCGCCAACATTTCCGCGTATTTACTCGGTGGCCACACCAGGAACGCGGCACCAAAGCATGCTGAAAACGTAGCTTCGGGTTCGGTCACACCCACCTCGGTTCCGGCCACCTTTGCCGTATACCCGCTGATGAAGTGGTACATCGCCTGTTCCGGTGTTAACTTGCTGACCGGAGGCAGCACACCAAACGCATCGTACGTAAGGAAGATAACGTTATTGGGATGCCCCGCCGTACAGGGAATCTTGGCATTGGAGATATAGTCGATCGGGTAGGAGGCCCGGGTGTTCTGGGTGATCGAGGTATCATCGAAATCCACTTCGCGGGTTTCGGGATCATACCCTACGTTTTCAAGCACGGTCCCGAACCGTATCGCGTTGTAGATCTCCGGTTCCTTCTCTTCCGACAGGTTGATTGTTTTGGCGTAGCATCCCCCCTCGATATTAAACACCCCGTCTTCACTCCAGCAGTGTTCGTCATCACCGATCAGCTTGCGGCTGCTGTCGGCCGAGAGTGTAGTCTTCCCGGTCCCGGATAGCCCGAAGAACAGGGCGACATCATCTTCCGAGGAGCCCTCGTTCGCAGAACAGTGCATCGACAGTACATTTTTCTTGGGCATGAGGTAGTGCATGACGGTAAAAATCCCTTTCTTCATCTCACCGGCATATTCGGTGCCCAGAATAACCATCTCTCCTCTCTTGAAATTAACATCCACGCTCGCATCGGAGGTCATCCCCTCGGTAAACTGGTTTGCCGGAAACTTGCCGGCGTTGTAGACGACAAAATCGGGATCTCCGAAATTCTCCAGCTCTTCCCGGGTGGGCCGGATCAGCATGTTATTCATGAAGAGACCGTGATACGCTCGCTCGGCAATTATCCGGACCTTGAGCCGGTAGCTGGGATCCCAGCCGGCAAACCCGTCGATCACGTAAAGACGTTCCCGGGTGTTCAGGTAATCGGTGGCACGCTGCCGGTTGATATTATATGTGTGCTCATCCAGCGGAATGTTGACATTCCCCCACCACACCTGATCATTCAACTCACCACTGTTCACGACCCGCTTGTCGGCCGGACTTCGTCCCGTTCGTTTCCCGGAACGGACGACCAGGGCTCCATTATTGGTTATGGCGGATCCGGTATCATACCGAATCGCCTCTTCATACAACCGCGCCGGGGCAGCATTCCTGATTATTTCATTTACCTTGATATCGTGTTTCGAAAGATCGACTTCGCTATTAGCCATGTTTTTATATTGTTGTATTTACTATCTATTTGGTCGAGTGTGTTATATAATTATCGATGATGAATATTGTATAAATACGACTTGAATATTTTCAAAAATTCTTCCTTTTATAACAACCCTGTTTCATGTCATTTACGCTATGGGCGTACCGGCTGCAAAAGCCGTTGAAGCAATTCAACTGTCCATATGAACCAGCCATCACGGAAAACAGTTGTTATCACACGATTACGAGAAGATCATCCCATTTTAATTAACCAGGAATCCGCAATATTATGATTCAACGCCGTTCAGTAGCGATCATTGGAACAGGAAACGTCGGTGTAGCCGCCGCCTATGCCATGTTTAACCAGCGAACCGTAAGTGAAATTATCTTGGTTGACCTGGACAAAGAGCGGGCCGAAGGAGAGGCGATGGACCTGATGCACGGCCAACTGCTGGTGGGTAATGTTACGGTCCGGGCCGGCGACTACAGCGACCTTAAAGATACCCAGGTGGTCATCATAACCGCCGGTGTCGGGCAGTCATCCCCCGACGAGTCGCGTCTTGAACTGCTCAATCGCAATACGGAGGTGTTTCGAAGTATCATCGGGGAACTCGATACCTATACCCCCAATGCCATTCTCATCATTGCCACGAACCCGGTCGACATACTGACGTATGTATCTCAGAAACTGAGCAAACGCAGCCCGGTACGAATCATCGGTACCGGTACCCTGCTCGATACCGCGCGCTTTCGGGCACTGATCGGGCAGTACTACAATGTAGACCCGCGCTCGGTACACGCTTACATTCTCGGCGAACACGGCGACTCGGAGGTGCCGATCTGGAGCCAGGCGAACATCGGGGGAAAACCGATCAAGGACTCGATGGTTATGGGCAAGCATTTCAACCCGGAGATAATGAAATCGATATTTGATGATGCAAAAAACGCCGCCTACCAAATCATCGATAAAAAGGGATATACCAATTCCGCCATCGGGGTGGTCATTACCCGTATCGTGGAGGCGATTCTCGAGGATGAAAAGAGTGTACTCCCGGTAAGTGTATACTGGGAGGGGGAATATGGTATCCGTGATGTATGCATGAGCCTGCAGTGCGTGGTCGGTATCGAAGGGGTAAAAGACCGCGTGTTACCCGACCTGGATGAGCAGGAGGTTGAAGGCCTGAAAAACTCAGCCCGGGTACTGAAGAACAGTTTAGATAAAATTGAAATATAGCAGCGCCTGCCATTTACATAACCTGTTCTTATGATTCCGTGAACCTGAAATGACTGCCCTCCCCCCACGTGTAACCGTTGCCCGTTTTTTCGTAGAGATGGGAGCGGCTTCTGCTCACCAGCGGTACCCACGATCTCCACACAAAACGGCTTCATATGAAAGATCAATTTATGATCCCCGCCTTGATTACAGCAGTATTATTGCTAATCACCCCACCGCTACGTGGCCAACCACAAGGAACAACCGGGGCGATGAGCCTCATTCCGGGGGCGAGGTATGAGATGGGTTTTGATTCCACTGATATTGCCTATGCCCGCGAACATTTACCCGAACGGTTTGCACAGAATATGACTGTCACGGCGAGCCTCCACACCGTACGCATAGATTCGTTTCACCTTGACCATTACGAGGTGACCGACTCCGATTTCCGGGAATTTGTTTTTCAGAATCCCCGCTGGCATCCGAACAGTCTGAGGCAGACCCTTGATAACGGCGACTATTTGCGCCACTGGAACGGCGTCTCGTATCCGGACTCCCTGAACAGGCATCCTGTAACGTTTGTCAACTGGTACGCCGCTTAGTCCTACTGTCAGTGGAAAGGGAAGAGCCTGCCCACCGAGGCCGAATGGGAATATGCCGCATCCGGAGGCAACCCGGATGCCGTTTATCCCTGGGGAACCGAACCTCCAGCCCCCGATAGGGCTAATAATTATGCAAACAACATCGACCTGCCAGTGGACGTCGGCAGGTACCCGCCCAACCCGTTTGGATTGTATGATATGGCGGGCAACGTCTGGGAGTTCCTCCAGGATATATGGCGTCCCTATGAAGCTGACAGCGGCGTGAAGGTAAATCCGGCACCGGGCAGCCCGACCCAACTCGGTAACTCACACCTGGATATTTCCACGCGCAGAGTGATCAGGGGCGGCAGCTGGGGTGGGGCTCCCGTCAACCTGCGAAACAGCTATCGGGACAGCCACCCGCCCCCCGGTTCCGGGGTCCATGTCGGGTTTCGGTGTGCAAAATCGATACGGTAACAACTGGAAAAGGCCCCCGTTGCGGGAGCCTTTTACCGGTACGTATCCGTTTGAAATGGGAATCCGGGTTACACCGTTTCGTCCTCCTCCTCGTTGACGACGCGGGTAACGGCCGCAATCTGTCCCTCTTCGTCAAGGCGCATGATACGAACTCCCTGCGTGTTGCGGCCCATCGTCCGGATGCCGCCGCAGTTCATGCGTATCACTTTGCCCTGTTCGGTGATAATCATCAGGTCGTCCTTGTCGGAAACCTCCTTGAGAGCGATCAGATCGCCTGTTTTCTTGGTCACCTTCAGCGTGATTACGCCCTTGCCGCCCCGACTCTGCTCGCGGTAATCTTCCACGAGCGAGCGCTTGCCATACCCATTTTCCGAAATTGCCAGCACGGTGGCCTCATGGGTGTTCTTGACAACGACCATATCCACAACCTCGTTGTTTTTGCCGAGTTCCATCCCTTTGACTCCGGTGGTATTGCGACCCATGTCGCGAACTTCGCTCTCGTGGAACCGGATGGCCCGTCCCTTTCGGTTGGCCAGGATAATGTTGCTTTCGCCGTCGGTCAGTGCCGCCTCAAGCAGGGCATCCCCTTCCTTGATGTTGATGGCGATGATTCCGTCACGACGGGGCCGGCTGTAGGCTTCCAGCGTGGTTTTCTTGACCTGCCCCTGCTTGGTGGCCATCATGATGTAGTTGTTCTGGATATACTCTTCATCATCAAGCGTTTTAACCGGAACAAAAGTTTTTATGGAATCGTCCTTGTCGATATCGATAAGGTTCACAATGGCGCGACCGCGCGACAGGCGTGATCCCTCCGGTATCTCGTATACCTTGAGCCAGTAACACTGCCCCTTCTCGGTAAAGAAGAGGATGTAATTGTGATTCGTGGCCACAAACAGGTGTTCCACGTACTCATCGTCGCGAGTGGATGTACCCTTCATCCCCTTGCCACCCCGCTTCTGCCGGCGGTACCCGCTTACGGGCATCCGTTTGATGAAGCCCTTGTTGGAGATAGTGACCACCACATCCTCATCGGCAATCATATCCTCTACGCTGAAATCCTCGGCCGAGTGCACGATCTGGGTCCGCCGCGGATCGCCGTATCGATCTTTCAGCTCCGTGATCTCTTCGCGGATAATGTCGAACTGGCGATCACGGTTGGAAAGGATGTGGCGGTAGTCCGCAATCTTCTCGGCGATTTCTGCATATTCCAGATCGATTTTGTCGCGTTCCAGGCCGGTCAGTTTCTGAAGCCGCATATCCAGGATCGCCTTGGCCTGGATATCGGTCAGAGCAAACTTCCTGCGCAGGGCGCGGTTGGCTTCGTCGGGACTGTTGGAGGCCCGGATGGTCTTGATCACCTCATCCAGGTTGTCGAGGGCAATCTTGAGTCCCTCGAGGATGTGAGCCCGCGCCTCGGCCTGGTCGAGGTCGTAAATGGTACGACGAATGATGACGTCGATGCGGTGTTCAACATAGTGATAGATCAGGTCCTTGAGGTTCAGCAGCTCCGGGCGGCCTCTTACGAGGGCGATGTTGATCACACCGAAAGTCTGCTGCATCTGGGTATACTTGTAGAGCTGGTTCAGTACGATGCCGGCATTGGCATTGCGCTTCAGCACGATCACGATCCGCATACCCTCGCGGTCCGACTCATCACGGATTTCCGAGATCTCCTCAATCTTGTCGTTTTGTACCAGCTTGGCAATCTTCTCGATCAGCGTGGTTTTATTCACCTGGTAGGGGATTTCGGTAACCACGATCTGCTCGCGGTTGCCGCGCAGCTCTTCGGTACTGGCCCGGGCCCGCATCGTGATTTTTCCGCGCCCCGTCTTATACGCTTCCTCCACCCCGTCGTACCCGTAAATAATGCCCCCCGTCGGAAAGTCAGGGGCCTTGATATGCTCCATCAGCTCGCTGATCTCGATATCCGGTTCATCGAGGTAGGCAAGGATCCCGTCGATCACCTCTTCAATATTATGCGGCGCCATGTTGGTCGACATTCCCACGGCAATACCGGAGGCGCCGTTGATCAGCAGGTTTGGCAGCATGGCCGGCAGTACCGTCGGCTCCTGCAGGGTATCGTCGAAGTTGGGCTGGTGGTCGACCGTGTCTTTATTCAGGTCGGTCAGCATCTCTTCGGCGATACGCTGCATGCGTACCTCGGTATACCGCATCGCCGCCGCGTTGTCACCGTCAATCGAGCCAAAGTTGCCCTGCCCGTCCACCAGCGGGTACCGAAGGGAAAAATCCTGCACCATCCGCACGATGGTATCGTAGACGGCCGAGTCGCCGTGCGGGTGATATTTACCCAGCACCTCACCGACAATTCGGGCACTTTTCTTGTAATTCCTGTTGTGAAGCATGCCCAGTTCGCTCATGCCGTAGAGCACGCGCCGGTGAACCGGTTTGAGGCCGTCACGCGCATCGGGCAGTGCACGTGAAACAATAACGGACATCGAGTAATCGATGTACGATGACCTCATTTCCTCTTCAATTGAAATTGGTACAATCTTCTCTCGGGCCATTTAGTAGATTTTTTCTGT
>JAWVZC010000050.1:0-15894 GCA_033722415.1 Balneolaceae bacterium
ACTGGAGAAAAACGGGGAGACCTACCGGATCGACATGGCACTGTCGTGAGGCGAGTGCAGGCGGTTGCAGGTTACAGGTTAAACGTTGAAGATTACAAATCGCGAATGAGGGATTAGGTATTACGGATTTCGGAAAGACAAAACAGTGGGAATAAATGGTCCCTCTTCATTTCGAATTACGCCGTTCACTTTTACTCCCGGTTCCTCATCCTCATCCTTTCATTTTCCTTTGTCGATTTATCCGTTAACTTCAGGTTTCAATGTAACCCTATTCAGAGACTCTGTAACCTATGAGACACCTGCACCGCGATAAGCTGCTCTCTCTTTTTGAGGAAGGTCAAGACGCTATTATTTACATGAAGGGAGCCGAACTGCACTACCGCTATGACACCGACTACGAGTTTCCGTTCCGGCAGGAATCGAATTTCTGGTATCTTACCGGGGTTAACGAACCCGATTTTCACCTGATTTTTGATCTTAACACTCATGAATACCACCTGTTTGCCCCGAAGCGGGATGCCGACTACGCCGTATGGCACGGGCGCGTAAAATCGAAAGACCAGCTGCAGCAGGAGTATGACCCGCAGCACCTTCACTGGGACAGCCGGCTGCCCACCCTGCTTAAGGAGCTGGACCCCGATCGCATCTACTGCCTCAACGAGGAACAGGCGGAATATATCGAAAAATTTGACCGGGAAACGCCTGTCGATCTCGATACGCTGGATGAGGCTCTTACGCACTGCCGGGTATTCAAAACGGAGTGGGAGCTCGACCAGATGCGGGAAGCGGCCCGAATCAACAATATCGCCCACACCGAGGTGCTGCAGGCGCTGGCACCCGGAAAATATGAGTACGAGATGAAAGCGGTCTTCGACTATCACCATATCCAGCACGGGCTGATGCAGGACGCCTACAACGGCATTTTTGCCTCGGGTCCCAACAGTGCCATCCTGCACTACGTGGAAAATGACCGCCAGATCAACGACGGTGATCTCTTCCTGATCGATGCCGGGTTCGAGTACGAGGGCTACGCCTCCGATTTCACCCGGACCTACCCCGCCAACGGCACGTTTACCAGGGAACAGGCTGCCGTTTACCAGGTGGTGCTGGATGCCCAAAAAACGGTCATCGATAATATCGAACCGGAGGTGGGTATGGAAGACCTGCACATTACGTCGGCACGTATTATGATGCAGGGGCTGCTGGATGCGGGCATCGTCAAGGGAACGGTGGACGAGCTGATGGAACACGATATCTTCGCCCTCTTTTTCCCCCACGGGCTTGGTCACTTTCTCGGTCTCGACACTCATGACGTGGGAGGCTACCCGAAAGGGGTGGAGCGGATCGACCGGCCGGGCATCAAGTACCTGCGCGCCCGGCGTTCCCTGCAGCCCGGCATGGTACTGACCGTTGAACCCGGTATCTACTTTATTCCCGCCCTGCTGGAACCCGCCCTCGAAGATGAAACGCAGTCGCAGTTTCTGAACCGTGGAAAGCTGGAGGAGATGTTTGAATTCGGCGGGATACGCATTGAAGACAACATCATCGTTACCGAAGAGGGGCATGAAAACCTGACCAACGTTCCCAAGGAGCGGGATGAGATCGAAGAGGTGATGAAGGGTTAGCCTGCATTGCTCACCAAGAAATCTGAAATAATTTTCGTGAGAAATACAGGTAAGTTCTAAGCCGCCCATACCGCAAAAGGGCGGGCTCTGTCTTCTTGACCCTGGTGCCCGGACTGGTTATCTGGATGTTAAGAATTCGATCAGCTGTTAGATATATTAAAAGGATTTTGTATTATTTGGGTCATCAATTTTCCGTAATACACTTGTTCAGATATTAGCGCATAATGGAAATCATAACATGGTCAGTGGCCCTTGTAATCGGGCTGACACTCGCCACGTTCGTGGTCGATTTTATTATCTCAGCGCCCACCGCAACCGGACCAAAATCGGATCATTTCGACGGTAAGCGGTTTTTAAATACCAACGGCTCCAAGGCCCGCAGCATGAAAGATGTGGCCAGGTGGGCTCTTACGGGCGACAAGGGCGAGTGGAGGAGGCTGCACCTGCGGGATGTTCCCTACCGGGACCTGCCTGAACCGGTACGAACCGGCGGAGATGAAGCCTCATTTACCTTCGTCAACCATGCCACGTTTTTGATCTGGGCCCACGGTGCGAATATCCTGACCGATCCGATCTGGAGCGACCGCGCCAGCCCGTTTCAGTGGATCGGCCCCAAACGGATGCGTCCGCCGGGGGTCCGGTTTGAGGATCTGCCCGACATCCACCTGGTCCTGATCAGTCACAACCATTACGACCATCTCGATATCAATACGGTACTGCGGCTCAGTGAAGTCCACGATCCCCTCTTTGTGGTTCCGCTGGGTGTGGCGTCCTACCTGCAAGAAAATGGCATTTACAACACGGTGGAGCTCGACTGGTGGGAGCGCCATGATTACAGCGATCGCCTTACAATAAGCGGGGTGCCGGCCCAGCACTTCTCCGGCCGCGGGCTCACCGATCGCGACAAGACCCTCTGGTGCGGCTACGTGCTGGAAGGGCCCGGGGGGACGGGCAACATCTATTTTGCCGGGGATACCGGGTACGACGGCTTTTTCGAGGAGATCGGGCGGCGGTTTGCCCCGATCCACACCGCCCTGATTCCGATCGGGGCGTACCGGCCGCGCTGGTTTATGCGCCCGATCCACGTGGACCCGGATGAAGCCGTGAAGATCCACCGCGATATCAACGCCCGGCAGAGTATCGGCATGCATTTCGGCACGTTCCCCCTGGCCGACGAGGGCATGAAGGAGCCGCACCGCGACCTGGCCCGAGCACGTCAAAAGTATGGGGTCGGCGAACCGGAATTCCTGGCTCCCGAGGAGGGCGCCACCTACCGCATCGCCCTTTCTGGCAGCAGAGCGGCTACGGGATAATTAACGAGGCCACGCAGGTAGCTTGATGCTCCAGAGGGAGAAAACAAGAACCAGGACGAATAATTGGACCAGTACCTGCCGACCAACCCTACTTACCGATACAGAACCGCGAAAAGATGCTGTCGAGGATATCTTCGTTGGTGATCTCCCCGGTGATGGTACCGAGTTCGTTCAGGGCAGCACGCAGGTCAATAGAGAGGAAGTCGCCGGTCATACCCTGTTCAAGCGCCTGAATAGCACTTTGCACATCCTCCTGCGCGTTCAGCAACGCCTCGCGATGGCGGCTGGAGGTCACCAGCAGGCTGGAGGTGTCGTAATCCTTATTCTCGAGCGCCCGCTGTTTCATCAGTTTTTTCAGCTCGTCGATTTTTTCTCCTTCAAGTGCTGAAATTTTCAGGTCATATTCCATCCGCTCGTCCTCCACCTGAAGTGCTATGTCGTTCTTCGTGCCAATTAGTAGGAACGGAGTATCGCCCGCTTTTTTCTGAAAGATTCCGATCCCCTCCCGCTCTTCGGCGGACACCTCCCGCGACAGATCGTTCAGGTACACCACCAGGTCGGCATCTTCAAACGCTTTCCGGGAACGTTTGACGCCCTCCTGCTCCACCAGATCTTCGGTGTCACGCAACCCGGCGGTGTCGGTAAGCGTGAACAGCAGACCGTCGTAGCTCCAGTCCACGTCGATGGTGTCGCGCGTAGTGCCAGCAATATCGGTGACGATGGCGCGGTCCTTGCCAACGAGCGTATTCAGCAGGGTGGATTTGCCGACGTTCGGCTGCCCGATAAATACGGTCCGGACCCCGTGTTTCACCAGGCGTCCCGTTTCGTAGGTGGCCAGCAGATCGTCGATCTCTTCGTCCAGTTCCGTTAGCAATTCCTTCAGCTGCTCCCTGTTGGCGAATTCGACATCCTCCTCGATAAAATCGAGTTCTAGTTCCACCATCGCTGTAGCATCGATTATCTGCTGGCGAAACTGCCTGATATGTTCACCGAGCCGCCCCTCCAGCTGCTGGTGTGCGGCATCCACCGCCTTTCGGCTTTTGGCGTGAATCAGGTCGGCGACAGCCTCGGCTTGGCTCAGCTCCATCTTGCCGTTCAGGAAGGCGCGCTGGGTGAACTCGCCCGGTTCCGCCGAACGGATGCCCAGGGCCAGGATCGCCTCGAGCACTGCCTGGGTAACCAGCACGCCCCCGTGGCATGAAATCTCCACGGTCTCCTCCCCGGTATACGATTTCGGTTTGCGGAACAGGGTGGCCAGCACTTCATCGACTACATCCCCTTTGTTATCCAGGATCTTGCCGAAGTGCACGGTATGGGATTCCTTCTGCATAAGGTCGGCTCCCCGGAACGCCTTATTTACCCTGGCTATGGCATTTTTCCCGGAGACCCGGATTACGGAGATCCCCCCTTCGCCGACCGGGGTGGCGATGGCGGCGATCGGTTCCTTTTCGGTGATCTCCCGCTGTTCGTTTGTTTCTGGTGATGTCTGGGCTTGTTGGGTCATAAGGCAAAATATAACGTGTTTACGACCTCGAGTCAGGCCCATTTGTCTGCGGTGATCGCAAGAATAACTTGTGGTTCTCTTCAAGACTCGTAAATTGTGCCCGTTTCAGCTGATCAAAATTAAATACTTCTTTATGCCGCAGGAAATACTGTTAATTGACTGCCCAGATGAAAAAGGCCTGGTCCACAAGATCACCGGGGTGTTGTACAATCACGGGCTGAATATCATCAGCAACCAGGAGTTTGTGGATGCCGATACCAACCATTTTTTCATGCGCACGGCGTTTGAAGGACATGACGACCCCGAACGCATCCTTGCGGATCTGAAAGGGTCACTGCCCGGTGAGGCCCAGATCCGCCTGAATCCGAAGGGGAACCGGTCGGTGGTGGTGCTGGCGACCAGGGAACCCCACTGCCTGGGCGACCTGCTGCTGCGGCACAGCTACGGGGAGCTCGATGCGGATATCGAAGCCGTGATCAGCAACCATGAAGATCTGCGTTCCCTGGCTGAAGCGTTTGATATCCCGTATCACTGCGTGAGCCACGAAGGGATCAGCCGCGAAGAGCATGAAGAGCGGGTCGCTGACGTAATCTCGACCTATGCCCCCGATTACCTGGTGCTTGCCAAATATATGCGGATTTTCACCCCGGGGTTCATCGAACGGTACCGGAACCGGATTGTGAACATCCACCACTCTTTTCTGCCCGCCTTTGCCGGGGCCAGCCCCTACCGGCAGGCGTTTGAGCGGGGGGTGAAAATCATCGGTGCCACGGCCCATATTGTCACGGAAGACCTTGACGAGGGGCCGATCATCGCGCAGGATGTGATCCCGGTTAACCACACCTACACGGCTGAACAGATGGCACAGGCCGGCCGCGACGTGGAGAAAGTGGTGCTGGCCAAGGCCCTGCAGCTGGTGCTGGAGGAACGGGTTTTCATCCACAACAACCGCACCATCGTGTTTGAATGAATTCGACCCTGTTTCTCACAAAGGGTTACTATTGCTATTACCGGATGGCAGACAATTATTTGTATGAAATCTCAGAGAGCATGATGGTCAACACACAAGGAGAGAATCTTCGAAAATAGTACCTGCAACGGCGCTGGTTAGACAGTAGTGTTGCAGGTCCTGAACCAGGTTGGTGCGTTTCCCGGTGTGATATTCGGGGATCTTTGCGGGTGAACAAATTCCGCGGCAAGAAATGCAGGCTAAAAACCCTCCAGGGATTCGAGAGCCCTGGAGGGTTGTAGTATCAAAAAGGCAGGCAGGATGCTACTTCACATCGCCCATCAATTTTTTTACGCCCGGGCTGGCAAGCAGGGCAATGATGCCGCCGCCGCCCACGATCATCGCCACGCTCCAGAAGAGATTGCTGGGGGCCAGTGTTTCCAGCTGCCCGGCCACGAGTCCAGCAAACAGGTTCCCCAGGGCCGTGGCTACAAACCACACGCCCATCATCTGGCTTACGCGGTTTTTGGGTGCCAGCTTGGTCATGGAGGAGAGTCCCACCGGCGACAAGGCGAGTTCCCCACAGGTATGGAGAAAATAGGTGACTACCAGCCATGATACCGAAACCGGGGCACTTGGATCGGCGTTGGCAGCCCCCCAGGAAAGGACGAAAAAGCCGGCCGCCAGTCCCAGGAGCCCGAGCCCGAACTTAACCGGTATGGAGGGGTTCCTGTTTTTCGTGGCCAGCCAGGTCCAGAGCCAGCCGAATATCGGTGCAAAGATGACGATGAAGGTCGGGTTGATGAGCTGCAGCGTGCTGGCAGGGGTCTCCCACCCGATGCCGATTTGGGTAAGCATCCACCAGAAAAAGACCAGGATACCGATCGACGAAATACCGATCACCCACTTGGCCAGCGACCAGAGAGTCTCTCGCTGAAATACGCGATACACCGTGTACCCTACAGGCAGGGCAACGATAACGGTAATGAGTTCGGCACCGAACCCTCCCAGGAAAGAACTGGGACCGAAGGTTCGGTCGGTCAGATCCTTGGCAAACAGATTTAGTGAGGAACCCGCCTGCTCAAACCCGCTCCAGAAGAGGGCGGCCAGGATAAAGAGCCAGAAGATGACACCCAGTTTCTTCTTTTCGTCGGTGGTATGCCCGCCGAAAAAGATGATGTATCCAAAGAAAAGTACCGTAATGACAACGGCTGCGTAGCCGAGATACCCGGCCATCGCTTCCAGCGTTACCTGTATGGCCCCGGAGCTTACCAGGAATCCGAAGACCACGATGGCGGCGGCAATCACGGAAACAATCCCGTAAAACCGGCGGCTGCGCTTCTTGATAACCTCTTCCGAATCATCAATCTTCAACTCACCGGCTCTTCCCAGGAATTTGCCGCCTATTTTATAGGAGATCAGTCCCAGCAGCATACCGAAACCGGCCAGGGAGAACCCGTAATGCCAGTTATACCCCTCCCCAAGCAGACCGCAAAGCAGCGGACCGAGTATGGCACCGAAGTTAATGCCCATGTAAAAGATGGAAAACCCGGCGTCGCGCCGCGCCCCGCCCTCCGGGTAGAGGTCACCGACCATAGAGCTTACATTCGGCTTAAGGAGACCGGTTCCGATTACAATAAGGGCCAGACCGAGATAGAAAAAGGAGATCGTTGGAATGGCCATACTAAAGTGACCGGCGGCGATAATACAGCCACCGACAAATACCGCTTTACGCTGTCCCCACAGGTTATCGGCCACCCAGCCGCCGGGCAGCGAAAGCACATAGACAAAAAATGTGTACAACCCGTAGATCGCTGTCGCCTTGCCGACACTGAAACCGAGGCCGGGATTGCTGCCGATCGCCTCGGCGGTCATGAAGAGTACAAGAAGGGCACGCATCCCGTAGTAACTGAAGCGCTCCCACAACTCGGTAAAAAATAGTGTTGACAGCCCCCTGGGGTGCCCGAAAAAATCATTCCTCCGGGAGGCCGCTGCCTGTTCTGCCTGACCATTTGCCATGATGTTGCCCTGTTTTTTGCTGTTGCCATTCCGACGGATAAAAGAAAGTGCCGTTCATGATAAATAAACCGACACTGTCAAGCAAGCAGTGAACAGGGACGGGCGCAGTATAGGTTTAGTCTGGCTTCATATCGTAAGGAGATGTACCCGCAGCACTATCGGTCGGTGGGCATTACACCCATCCCTCGGATTGGTTGGCAGCAATATCAGAAAATTGAGCAACTGGGGATTACCGGCTGCTGCGCGTGCTGAGCTTGTCGAAGTGGGCCAGGATTTTCGCCACATCTTTTTCATTCCTGAAATCGAGATCATTCTGGTCGGCAAACCGCTCCAGTTCATCGTCATACTCCTCAAACTCTCTCAGAACATGCTTCTTTTTCAATTTGCGCACTTTCTGCAGCTCGCCATTGTTTTTTTGCAGATAGTAGTCGGTGCGGTGCACAAAGTTCCCTGAAACACTGCCGGCGGTTGCCACTATGGACGTTCGTGATTCGCGAATTTCTGCCGTATGATGGGCCAGCAGGCTCACGGACTCTCCCTGGTGGACAACCCTGAGAAAGGTCTCTGAAGTGATGCCCGCCCGGGGGTATGTATACCCATTGAGAAAATAGATTTTTTCATCACCCTTCTGCAGGTAAAAACTCCGTACATTTTCACTGTTTAACCCCAGGATCTGGTTTTCATCGACTTTGAAATGCACCTGGTTGTTGAGGGCATCCATTTTCAGATCCAGATTCTCTGTACGCACATTGTCGATCAGAACAATTTCCCCCGGTAACCACTCCTCATTATAATACCGTGTACCTTCGACATTGTGTATCGGCCTTATTTTCAACGCATTTACATTGCGTATGAATTCGGGCCCTTCAACAAAGTTGCCGGAGTTGTAGAGAGCTTCAATTCTCGGATTACCGTACTGGGCAGAGCTTATCAGCGGGAATAGCAACAGCAGGATAAAACTGAATAAAAGGATTGCCTGTTTGTTTGCTACATTGGGTCGATTCGTGGTTTGAGTAGTCATGGTACCATTGATTTTATTTAACGCTCTCGAATATAAATTACACTGTCGGATCCAGCTCCTGTCAAAATAGTTACACGATGAAGTGCCGGTGTAACTATTGGATAAAACGTTTTCCGGGTATCCTGAAATCAGCTGTAAATTAATCCCTTTTTATAAATAACTTTCTTTAACCGACAATTACAACTTTTAACCCGCTATTTGCCTTCGGCTGGCCACAACTATTGTAACTCCCTTTCCCAACATCCGTTAAACAGGTGTGTACCGCGTACGCTTCTAAAGACCGGCTTAATCGATTCAGACTAATTATTAGATGATGACGAGGAATTTATGGAATATGTAGTAATAATAGCGGGTGGCCTATGCATTCTGGCGGGAATGGTCGGTTCGCTGCTCCCCGTGCTGCCGGGTCCCCCCATCAGTTACCTGGGACTTATACTGCTGCAGTTTACCACTCCCCCACCGTTTACCCTGAAATTTATGCTCCTCTGGGCGGCTATTGTTGTCGCCGTAATGGTTCTGGATAACCTGATTCCCGCCTATGGAACCAAAAAATTTGGCGGGTCGCCGTTCGGGGTCGGGGGCAGTATTGCGGGCCTGGTAGCCGGGCTCTTTTTTGCACCCGCGGGTATTATTCTCGGGCCTGTAATCGGGGCCTTCCTCGGGGAGCTAATCGCGGGAAAACAGTCGGATAAGGCCCTGAAATCGGCGCTTGGCTCCTTTCTCGGATTTATGGCCGGAACCCTGCTGAAACTGGTCGCCTGTGGAATGATGGGGTACTATTTTGTGATGAATATCTGACCTCGCCGCGACTTTTCGACGACTTCATGGAACCAGGTGGTACCCACCGGAGAATATCCGTTTGTTTTTGATTTGTAATACTATTTTGCTAGTATTAAATACTATCTTATTAGTAATAATAAATAAAACTATGGCTGTACGTTGTTCATTTATACTACTTTCAATTCTCTTTTTCACCGGTCACTCATTTGGTCAGGAGCTGCAGGTCAATCACGCCCGGGTTGATAGCGTGATCCATTTCACACAAACCACCGGAGCCAACAGGGCACTTATCATGCACAACGCAACGATCCTGGCAGAGTTTGAGGACACCAGTTGCGACTCGGTGTACATGAATACCGCCTCAATGGTAAAATCCTGGACCGGCCTTGCTGTCGGTCTCCTGGTGGATCGGGGATACGTCGAAAATGAAAACCGGGAGGTATGTGAGTTTCTGCCGGAATGGAAATCGGGATGCCGGCATGGAGTGACCATCCGGCACCTGCTGACGATGAGTTCGGGCCTGGAAAAAATTCGTCCCGCATCCGCCTCCATCCTGGCACAGGACGACATGAATGCCTTTGCTCTCAGGCAAAAGAATACCTCGGAGCCCGGTTCCTCCTTTTCCTACTCCAACGAGGGCGTTCAGCTTCTCGGTCTCCTCATCGAACGGGCGAGCGGGATGAGGGCCGGAGATTTTTTCCAAAAATATCTTTTTGAGCCACTGCAGATGGATTCCACTTCTCTTTACGTGGATCGGAGCGGTAACGATATCGTCTACGGCGGTGCCAAAACCACGGTGGAGGATGCCTCCCGGATTGGTCAGCTGATGCTGAACGAGGGTATATTCCGGGGAGAGCGGGTGATCAGCCGGGATTGGATCAAAAAGTCGACAACACCCTCCGCCGCTGCGGATAATTACGGCTATCTCTGGTGGCTTTCACCTACACACCAACAGACAAACATGGCGAATTACGCGGCTATGGGTGATTTTGGTCAGATGACGCTGGTATTGCCGGAAAAAGAACTGGTCTATGTACGCCAGCAGTCATGCAACAACAGTGATCACTCCAAAAACCTGTACTGGATGGGACTGGAATTTATCGAAATGGTCGGGAATATTATTACCCATTGAACCTTTTGAGATGTTCAGGTTCATATACGTAAGAGAATTACTGCGTACCGCAATGTTAACCCCGTATAGGATTATGAAGATTACCATTTACTGGATTCCGCTGATTCTATTCTGCTTAATAGCCTGTACCGGACCCAGAGAAACCGCGATCTCCCTGGTACAACGGCTTGAAATGGCCCGCAGCTACTCTTCTGAAATTTCCGGCGATGCACTGCTTGTCTGGCAAAGCGGCAAATTGCTCCTGGAGGATTACCAGAACGGTTACGATTCCACCAAGCCGCATATTCTCACGGAAAGCAGCATGCTGCTCTCCGGCCTGAGGGCCCTGTATGCTGCAGAGAGGGGAATTCTTTCGCTGCATCAGCCGGTATCGGATGTCATAACCGAATGGCAGTTTGACTCGCTGAAGTCCACCATAACTATCGCCCGGCTTCTGCGCCATACCAGTGGGCTTGATCCCGGAAGCGGGAATGAGGTACCCGGGTATACACAGGCTTTGAACGCTCCGGTGGTTGATCAGCCAGGAACCGAATTTCGTTATGGTCCCACCGGTTACCAGGTGTTCTGCGCACTGAATTCGCGTCTCAGGGAAGAGGGAAAGCTCGGATCACCAAGTGAACAGATATACAATCCACTGCAAATACCCGGGGAGCGCTGGCAGGCTGTCAGTGTGTCTGTAGAAGCTCACCGGAGCAGCCTGGCTGAACTCCAGCCCCGGTGTTTTGACGGGGCCCACCTAACGGCCCGGGAGTTGGGCAGGATCGGCCGTCTGCTGCTACAGGACGGGAGTTTCGGAGATATGTCTATTTTCAATACTGTTAAACCGCTGCTCTCTCCATCGGCGGCTAGCCCAGGTTTTGGGTTGTCAGTATGGCTGAACACAGCGGTTGACACTGAGACAGACAGCCTTTTTCTGTCTCGTCTCCCGGATGAGATCATGATGCTTCGGGGGTACAACTCCGAACGACTGATTTACGACGGGGCACCGGCCGACCTGTATATGGCAGCGGGCCGATATAACCAGCGTCTCTACGTGATCCCATCTCTGGAGATGGTAATCGTACGACTCGGACGCGCAAACCTGACCTGGAGTGATGCGGAATTCCTGGCACGCCTGTTGCACGGCACTACCATCAAAACACCCTGAAAGCGGTTTGCTATTCGAATACCCCTGTTTTCCACCGGGGAACTGCACTGTAATTAATTTGGTCATGTTTTATGCTTTATTCCTAATCCAGCCATCCACAGTCTGCCTTAATCCCGTAATCAGTTCAGTGTTCAGCCACCCCAAATGACCCTCAGAAAATCGGTATTTACCTGCACTTTCGGGGATCTTTCATTTTGCGAAGCGACGGTGGATTTTGCCGGTATGAACCTACTTTTCTGCCAATTTCACAGTTTGTTGCTACACACTGTGAGGGTATTTCCGTCCTTAAATCAGTGTACCTTTCCGTAGATCCTGGTATTACGGATGATATCGACGTTGGCAAAACAGTACAGCAGTTTCTTGCACACGGCGACATCCAGAAGCTCAACGTTACCCGGATTCCCGTGAATTCCGGTGAGTAGATTCCGCAGTTCGGCCAATGGAGCGGGTTCTTCGGTTAACCTGCTCTTGCGACCAGGACAGTTCCCGGCGGATTTGACCAGGTTCGGTACCGGGCAGACCAAAGCCCGGATCAGGAATCCACACCAAACCGTAAAATCTTTTAAAAATATCGGAAGTGTATAAACGAAATAGTTCCAGCTCCAGTTGTAATACCGAACATTTACTTCAACATTAAATTATTATACATTATGACATATCTGGAGCGAATCAATGACATCTACGACCACATAGCATAAGGCGCCGCCCTGGATGCCTTCGAAGAGTACTACGCCGATGACGTCGTTATGGTGTTGGAAGACGGTACCGAAGTGGAAGGGAAGGATACCAACCGGGAACGGGAAATTGATTTTTTTGACAGCGTGGATGAGTTCCACGGGATCGAAGTGATCGGTGTAACATCAAACGAAGAGGAAGGGGTAACGAGCGTGGAGTCTACCATGACCGTTACCTTCAAAGGTTCCGACGAGCCGGTAACCATGGAACAGGTGGCCGTTCAGCACTGGGATGGCAACGAGATCGGCAGGGAACGGTTTTACGCTACCCAGAACTAGCCCTGTTACATCAGTTAACGGTTCCACAAACGTACAACCAGGCCCTCCGGGAGGAGGGCTTTTTTATTTGGTATTTTTTGACTGAACCTTCCCGTATCCCGGTACGTTAGAGAGTTAGCCGAATTGAAAAACAAAGGCATATCAACATGGAATTCCGGTACCTGGCAGATCATACGGAATATATCCCGACTATCGCGGAACGGTATTTCCGGCAGTGGGGTGACCGTTCGGAAGCTGAGAACCCAAAAGAGCTGCAGCAGGTGTTGCACGCCTACACCAACCGACGGAAGATTCCCCTGATGCTGCTGGCCATGGAGCAGGACAATCTTCTGGGCGTTGTTCAGCTAAAATACCGGGAGATGGATATCTACCCCGAAAAATTGCACTGGCTGGGAGGGATCTATGTGCTCCCCGAAATGCGGGGGCGGGGTATAGCCATGAAACTGGTCGGCCATGCCGAGGAGATCGCACGTGCAATGAAAATCAACACCCTGTATCTGCAGACCGAGCGCCTGGATGGCGGACTCTACGCAACCCTGGGTTGGCAGCCCGTGGAACAGGTACGTTACAAGGGGTACGACGTGTTGGTTATGAAAAAGGAGCTAGTTTAAGGAAGCTTTGCTGCCGAATTCCTTCACAACGGTTTGATGCGAATATTTTTCCACGCCACTTCATACGGTCCTTCATCGTCCGGTATGGAGTGTACCTGCAGGCCGATAAATCCCCTCGGGTAGTTCTTGTAACTCTCTTCGTGCCAGAGATCGGTTATTTTTTGCCCGTTGATCCATACCTGGATGCGGGGCCCCTCCGCCTCTATGCGATAGTGATTCCATTCCCCGTCCCGAAACACCTGGTGGTGCACGCGGTCCTCGTCACTCACCAGCCAGCCGCCGGCGGCTTCCCCGTAGATATAACCCGACTCGGGGCTTCCGGTGCTGCTGGATTCAATCTCCACCTGGGGTCCATTTACCCGACCATACTCGGCATCCCCTTCCGGAGGACGGGTCCGGGAACGGATCTGTACCCCCGAGTTTAGCTCATTGTCATGCAGCATGACGTCGAATTCGAGTACAAAATCCCCAAATTCGTTGAAGGTACACAGAAAAGAATTCGGACTGCCGGTACTGGTGCGGCCGACGATGGCACCATCTTCGACCCGGTAATCGGCTGTTCCGTTCTTCTGGATCCAGCCGTTGAGTGTATTGCCGTCAAACAGGGAGATCCAATCCTGTGCCCCCGGTGTCGCCCCGCTGTTTGCGATGTCGGAGGCGATCAAAACAGCCCCCAGGCTGACTGTTAAAACCGTTGCAGAACATACTGTAAGAAGCTGTTTTCCCATCTTTTTCCCAACCCGTTGTTTTATTCCTGATTAATACCGGCCAGACAAAACCATATTCCCAGCCTTGTCTGGCAGAAAAAAAGGTATCTTTTCTGTGCTCCCAATGCAACTCTATGCACCCGGTATTCACTTTTATTTACAAATCCGCGCAGGGGGTATGGCTGCCAGCGTCGGTAATTCCGTGGAACCAAATAAATGAATTGCTCCCTATTTTGGGTTATATTTTCGCCCAAACTCATAATTCATTATAATATTGAAATTCATAGGCTTACAGATCCCAAACGGCGCGGCGGTGGAAATCCGAGTGCCCGGCTGTGTCCGCCTGTTATTCCGGATCTGACTAGCTGTCCCAATTAAAAAGATTAAAAACAACCCAATACATGCCCAAACGTAAAGTTGGAATCGTCGGCGCCACCGGATATACCGGCTCTGAACTGGTTCGCCTGCTGCTCGATCATCCCGATGTCAGCATTGAAGTGATTACCTCGGAAAGCAAGGCCGGCAAAAAGTTTACCGATATCAATCCCCATTTTCACAGCAGGGTGGAAATGGAGCTGGAACCGCTTGAGAATCTTGAAAATTACGATCTTGACCTGGTGTTCCTTGCTCTTCCGCACGGGGTATCGATGGATTTTATCCGAGACTGGGATCCCGACAGTTACCGCGTAATCGATCTTTCCGGCGATTTTCGCCTGGGTTCTGGGGAGGTTTACAAGAAATGGTACAAGAAAGAACATACAGCACCGGAGCATATTCAGAACGCTGCATTCGGTCTTCCCGAGCTTTTTCGCGATGAAATACGAAATGCCCGCCTGGTGGCCAACCCGGGCTGCTATCCCACCTCCGCCATCTTGGCACTGGCCCCCCTGTTGAGAAACGATGTGATCAGGGCAAACCAGATCGTAGTTGATTCCAAGTCGGGCGTCACCGGCGCCGGGGCCAAAGCCAAGCAGCGCACGCACTTTCCGGAAGTATTTGGAAACTTTTCTGCCTACGGGCTGCTCAATCATCGCCACACCCCGGAGATCCAGTACAACCTGGAGCGCTATACCGGACATGAAACAGAAATCATATTTACCCCGCACCTGATTCCGATCGACCGGGGTATACTCACCACCACCTACTCCACGCCGGTAAAGGATATCGACAAGACCTTCCTGGGGGAATGGTATTACAGCTTCTATGAGAAAGAGCATTTTATCCGTGTGGTGGATTACCCGCCGAACGTCAAGCATGTCCGGGGGTCCAACTACTGTGATATTCACGTTACCTTCGACAAGCGAACCAACCGGATTGTTACGGTATCAACGATCGACAACCTGGTCAAGGGTGCTGCTGGACAGGCCGTACAGAACATGAACCTGATGTTCGGCTTCATCGAACGCTCCGGGCTTCAGATCTCCCCGCTAAGCCCCTGATCCTGAACAGGCAAATGAATTTCCGGCTACTAATACAAGCCTTATACCGGGAACGCGGTTACCGCAGGTTCCGCAGATCTTCGCGGGCATTAATGACGACTATTTGCCATCTATCTGTTCCCTTGAATGAATTATGAATAAATTTATACACTACCCAACAGATTCAATCCGACCTAATAACTGATTTATCATGCTCAATAATATTACACACGTACGCGGTTACAAGTGCTGGGGATGCCACATGGGTATCAAGTCTAAACGGCGTGACCTGGCCCTGATATACTCGGAAAAGCCCGCCTCAGCCGCGGCTGTTTTTACCCAGAATGTGGTTTGTGCCGAACCGGTGAAGCTGAGCCGGAAACATATCAAAAACGGCATGGCACAGGCGATCGTTGTGAACTCCGGCAATGCCAACGCCTGTACCGGGCAGGAGGGATACCGCGGTGCGGTGGCTATGGCCGAACGTACGGCAGAGCTGCTCGATATCCCGGTGGAAGAGGTACTGGTCGCCTCGACGGGACTCATCGGCGAACCGTTTCCCACCGAAAAAGTACTGGAGGGGATCGAAACCAGTGTGAAAAAACTTTCCGACCGCGACATGGCCGGATCGCTCTGCGCCAACGCGATCCTTACC
>JAWVZC010000051.1:0-15876 GCA_033722415.1 Balneolaceae bacterium
AAGACCGAAATTCAGTGGTCCCGAATTGTTTCTGCCGGATTTATCAGGGCCGCTTTTATCGACTGGTAGCTTACGGTAAGCAGTGAAATCAACAACACGCCGGTCCCCGCGCCGGCAAATATCAAAAACGCATTCGTTCCCAGTTCCACCCGGTAGGGAAAGTTTTCAAGCCACTCGGATGCCGCGAACCAGATTACCGGCCAGGCCAGCAGGTTCGATACCAGGACCAATAACAAAAACTCCCTGGACAGCAGACTCACTATATCAGGTATCGAGGCTCCCAGGGCCTTGCGGATGCCGATCTCCCGGGTCCGTTTTTCCAGCGTGTAGGAAGCAAGCCCGAACAGGCCCAGGCACGCTACAATAATGGCCAATATGGAAAACGAGGCGGTAATACTGGCCATACTCTCCTCGCGCTGGTAGATCCGGTTCAATCGCTGGTCGTGGAAGAAATACTCAAACGGATGGGTGCCGTCGAACTCCTGCCACACCGATCGAATGTAGTCCAGTACCTCTTCAACTTTCTGCCCGTTGATCTTTACCGCGATATACTCAATGTCTGACACGATATCGTACTCATCATCGGGCATATCCAGTATCAGCGGTTCTATCTTTCGCCGCAGGGAGGTATGATTAAAGTTTTCAGTAACTCCAATTACGTAATGCTGTTGCCTGTCATACTCGAAGCTTTTTCCAAGTGCATCGCGCGGGGTATCCCATTCCAGCTCCCGCACCGCCTGTTCGTTGATGATAACCGCTTCAGTACGATCTGTGGCGTACTCACGGGAGAACGACCGGCCGGCCAGCAGCTTGATGTCATAGGTTTCAATAAAGTCATGCATTACAAATATGGAAGGCAGCGAAAGTGGCTCGGCGTATCCTTCCGGCCTGTACTTGTGGTACATGTTTTTGCGAGAGCCCAGCACATTCTTCGCGCCCGTCACCATACGGATGTTCGCGTTTTGCAGGAGCTGCTGCCTGAAGTCGTCATAAAACCAGATGGTGCGTGTTAAATCGGTGGGAATAATCACGACCTGCTCCTTGTCAAATCCCAGGTTCTTTTCCCGAAGCAGGTTAAGCTGCTGGTACACGATCGCAGTGCCAATAATCAAGATGATGGAACAGGAAAACTGCACAACCACCAGAGCCTTGCGAAACAGCAACCCTTTTTTACTTTTGGTGAGATCCCCGCGCAGCGACCTTATTGGGTCCTGCCCGGAGAGTACAACAGCGGGATAACATCCCGACAGACCGCCGACAATCAGAAACAGCAGAAACAGCCCGGAGAGCACCCAGCCATTCCTGAAAAGGATATAGGAAAGTTCGGTATGCAGCAGCTCGTTGAAAAAGGGCAGGACCACGTAAACCAGCCCGATTGCCAGCAGAATCGCAGCCAGGCTCATCAGGTAGGCCTCTGTCATGAACTGCAGAAAGAGCCGCCAGCGATCACTGCCCAGCACCTTGCGCATGCCGATCTCCTCGGCACGTCCCGCCGATCGGGCCGTGGCCAGGTTCATAAAATTGATACAGGCGATCACCAGGATAAGGGCGGCAATAACGGAGAATATGTATACATAACGGATATTGCTGTTTGCCTTGATCTCCTGGTCCCGGTTGGAATAGAGATGGATATCGGTAATCGGCTGCAGGCCCAGCTCCACCCAGTCTGTTTTGGGAATGTTGGGATGGTAGTAAGTATCTGCGAAGTCGGACAGTTGTCGTTCCAGTGACTGTGCTGCCGAAGGATCTTTGAGCAACAGATAGGTCCAGCAGGGATTCCAATACCAGCTCGTCGCATACTCGCTTTTATAAAATTCATCGAGCGTGGTAAATGAAGCCAGGAAATCAACCTCGAGGTGAGAGTAATCCGGAAGCTCCTTCATTACACCGGTTACGGTCAAATAGAGCCGACCTTCGAAGTAAAGCTGGCGCCCGATCGGGTCTTTGTCTCCGAAGTATTTCTGGGCCATCTTTTGGGTGAGAATCACACTT
Source organism: Balneolaceae bacterium (assembly GCA_033722415.1). Taxonomy (GTDB): domain Bacteria; phylum Bacteroidota; class Rhodothermia; order Balneolales; family Balneolaceae; genus JAMQKA01. The sequence goes on from JAWVZC010000051.1 coordinate 1,993, forward strand.
TGCGGGGCATCCAGCGCCGTTTCGGGATTTCCCCGGATCAGCTCAAACGAAAAAATCTCGAGAATCGTGGAATCGGCAAAAAAGAAGTTGGGTTCCTTGAAATAGCGCTCCTCCTCCCTGATGCCGAGCGAGAGTTTCGGAACCTGCAGGTTATACAACCGCGCCGACGCCTCGATATAGCCTGAATACACCGATTCGAGGGTCGGCCCCGCGGGGAACGGTGTAGTAGCCCCTTCATCAACCCGCGATTCCGACTTCATGGTTTGCACGAGCCGGTAAATTCGATCAGAATGTTCATGAAACCGGTCGTACCGCAGCTTGTTGTACACATACATCATAATGAGCAGGCAACAGGCAAGCCCGATCGCCAGCCCAAGAATATTGATAAGTGCGTACCCCTTCTGCTTCAGTATATTCCGATACGTTACCCGAAAGTAATTTTCTAACATCGTCTATTTTTCCGCTACGCATGCCTGCTGACCTTATTTGTCGTGCATGCTGCTCTCTAAAAATGGACCCGATACCAATAAAGAGCACTGTAGCGGGTCACCGTTACAATAAAAAACGGAAAACAGCCCCATATTTACAGATTCTAATCCATTTCCTGCTGTCCTGTTTTAAGATACGGAATGATACCCGTTCTGAGCAGTGAAAACACGGGTTCCTTGTAACGGCGGGACTGGGTGGCGTGCTGAAGCGAGGATGTAATCACCATGACGGCATCCAGTCCGGGAATAATAAAAATGTACTGTCCGCCGTAACCCCAGGCAAAAAAGACCTTTTCACCCCCCACTTCCCGATTCCACCACATGTAGCCGTAATCGTAGGGATTATAGTTGCTGCGGGTGTAGGTTTGGAAAGAACGGGCCAGCCATTCTTTGGATACGATCCGCTTTCCCTGGTAGGTACCCCCGTTGAGCACCATCTGCCCGATCTTCATCATGTCGCGCGGCTTCAACGCAAGATTGTTTCCTCCGAAATAGTACCCGCGAGGATCCTGCTGCCACCCGCCCGGTTCTATATCCATCGGGTTGAACAGGTATTTTTCGGCAAACGCCCGGGTACTGATCCCGGAGGTCTTCTCAATAATGACGGAGAGCAGATGAGAACTGCCGGTGCTGTACTCCATATCGTCGCCCGGAGTGTCCACCATCGGCTGGTGGAGGGTAAACGCCACCCAGTCATCGCTGGCCACCCAGCGCCCGTAATTGTGAAAACTGGTGGTTTCCAGTCCGGATCGCATGGTCAGCAGGTCCTCGATGGTGATCCCCCATTTCAGCGAGTCGGAGATCTGCGCAAAATATTCCGGGAGATACCGGTGTATGGGCTCGTCACTGTGCTCAATATAACCTTTGTCAATGGCGATACCCACCAACAGCGATATGATACTCTTCGAAGCCGATTTCGTATTCATGGCACGACGGGGTGATTGACCGTCAAAATACCGCTCCAGCAGCAACTCCCCGCCCTGCTGTATCAACAGGCTCCTGATCGAGAAAATGGCATCGGCCCGTTCGGCAATGGACCCGAGCTCGTTTCCGGTACTGTCTGCAGCGGGATGACTTTTGGCGAGCACCGGACACAGGCCTCCCTGCAGAACGAGCAAAATGATAACAAGACTAAACAACATCCGGATGCAGTTCAAATATCCCATATATATCGACTTGTTTCCTGGTGGCTCGGGGTAGTGGTACTGACACATCCAATGAAATATCGATAACCTGACCAAACGTTCCTTCATACCTGTTGAACACAAAAAATGCCACGTACCACCGGTATGATTACTGATGTTGCCGGGTATCAACGGGGCGAATAAACCTGCCAGCAACCCCGGATTGTATCTTATTTCACCGCACCCCCGAATTTTTGCGCGTAACTAAACAAGGAGCACCACGCCCTGAATCAAGATCTTCAGGTTAATTTAAAACCATTACATTATGTACTCAATAAATGAAAAAACCAAGCTGAATGGTAACAGGCATTTCGCAATTCGTGTAATGCTAATCATCGTATTCATTACGTTACTCTCTTGTGAAAAAAACAGCAACAGTACCGATCCGGATCTGCAGGAAACTGATTTTGCGGAGATCATAGCCGACGGGGGAGACGTAGAAAGTTTTCCCGATACACGATCAACCGATACCTTGTCGGTAGGTGAATCCACAATCGAAGACCGGATAAACCGTGATGATGAAGAACCGACCACCGAACGGTGGATCTGTACCAGACGAACACTGCGGGTGACCGACGGCAACGGGCAGTTTCCCCTCTTCAATACCAATGCGGATGTCATTTATCCGGGCAACCTGCTGCAGGGAAAATCACTTTCCGATGCCACGCCTTCTCCCATAGTCGTGGAGCGAGCTGGGGGGACCATATCGTACGACCTCAACAACGGCAATCTATCTTCCACCTTTACGGTGGAGCAGGTCCGGAAAAGCACGATCCAGGATGCCATGAACAATATCATCCCCAATGCGGGTGATGTGGTTCCGGCCAACTTTCAACTGGATATCGAGGAGGTTCAGTCTGAAAAACAGCTTGCACTGGAACTCGGGCTGAATATCAGCACGTTTACCACCAAGGTGAAATCCAATATGTCGTTCAGCTCCGACCGCAGCTACAACCGGTTCCTCGTAAAACTTACTCAGTCGTACTACACCATGAGCTTTGACCTGCCCACCAGTCTCGATCAGCTGTTCCATGAGAGTGTAACCCCTGAACAGCTGGCCCGGTACGTGCAGCCCGATAACCCCACAACATTTATCTCTACGGTTACCTATGAACGCATATTTTACATGCTGGTGGAATCAACCTCCTCCAGCAGCGAAATGGCCGCCAAGCTGGATGCTTCATACGGTGCCTTCCGCAATAATGTCGAGGGAAGTGTGGATATCAATACATTTCAGGAGCTGGATAATGTGAGAATGAAAGTCATTGCCTATGGGGGTGATGCGGAGGGGACCTTTGAGCTGGCCGGGGAAGCGACTATCCAGAATATTGCCGACAAGCTGGCCGAAAGTACCGATATCAGGCTGGGGCTGCCCCTGTCATACGTGGTTCGCAGCGTGGAACACCCTGACAAGATCGTCGGCACACGACTTGCCACAGAATATGATGTGGTCGAATGTGAACTGAAGGGAATTCTACCACCCCAGGGCTACCGCTCGCTGGTTGACCTCTTCGATGACGGCATTGGAGCCCTGCTGCATATCGCCAACAGCAACATCGTGGTATATAATAAAGCGGGAACGCGATACGCCTGGTACAATGGCAATTCCGGGGATGTACTCGGAACGTTTTCGATCGATGACACCGACGGACCGATGGGTGCCTCCTCATTTGACGGAATCGGTGCAGGCGTGCGCTTCCGCGACAGTCGCATTTACCTGTTCAATTCCAGTGGTCTTAAAACCGAATTTTTCAACTACGATCCCGCGACTGTTTCGGGGAACACGCTCCCCGGGGAACCGATCGGTACCTACGACCGGGAAAATGGATCAAACCGGGTCGAACTTGTGAACGAACTGTATGGAGACAGCGGCAACTTTCAATTTGCCAACCGGGGGTTCGGCGCGGCCTGCCGTGTAGGAGAATACCACATGGCCTATTTTTCCAGTGACGGGGATGAATATGCACTGTACGACCGACAGTCGTCCGGCAGCTGGGATTCCCCCAAAAGTTCCACGACCTGGTATAACGACCATCCCAACGAAAATAACCAGCAACTTTTCGAACGTGCCGGAGCGTGCACCCCCATACACTTCGGGGGAGGCAGCGGTCGCTGGCTGCTGGTAAACGAGAAGGGAGATGAAATGATTGAGTACTATTCGACCCCGGTCAGGAAGTTCGAAGGCCCCTGGATCATTCGGTGACAATTCCATCTTTTAAACAGAAATTAAGCCGGGGCACGTATCAATGTCCCGGCTTTTTTATTGTCAATGAATTGAGCTGTTTGGGATCCGCCAAAAAATCACAATCGCTGCTTTTCGGAATTAGACTCTCCTTGTTTATATGATAACACCGAACGGATTTCGGAACTGAAGAAGGAAAAGCTGAGACGTGATGAGCAAGGAACGACTGGTAAAGATTTTTTTCCAATACCAAGTCACAAATGATCAGCCCGCGTTTTTTTTCACAAGAATTTAAGTTCTTTCCATTCACCCTGTTGACTTCAGAGACTTGTAGTAAATATTGCGACCTTGTTCATCTAACCGTGTGTAAATCGCTGTGAAATTTTCTCCTCAGCCTCGTTGTCCCGGCGAACGACTTGTCACCCTGCAACCGTATCGTTTCTGCGCCATTTTCGGGACGCCTTCCTGACGAAATATTCTTGGTGAGAAAACCGGGCTAGTGCTATGTCAACTTTACAATTTCAGGCAGGTACCGATTCGGAGACCCTGTGGGCGAATCCGCCCTGCCCTGTCCCATCCCTACCGAACGGGTTCGGAAAGGGAGGGGGCGTTGTTCGGCTGACCGTACAGTTTAATGGCCCAGAAATCCATTTCATCGTTCTCCTCGCTTCGCAGGGAAAAACAAGGAGGAGGCCATCCACAGCTGCATATTCCAGATATGTCCCGATGCCATACCATTGACACTACATAATGCAGAGCCAGCTAAGACCCTCCGAATCACAGTATCTGGGGATTATTGATTCCAGTTCCCGGTGGTCGTTAATACCGCCCATTGTCGGCTGTTCGGGCCAATCAAAAAATACATACCCCATCACAGCGGGTATCATTGAGCATCTCAGCCCACATTGATTAAAAGAATCAATGAAGGATTAGACTGCATTTCTCACGAGTATAATTTTTGAATTATTGTAATACTATGAATTACAATGGTTTAAATTGATTTTATGACCCAAAATATTATGACAGGGTGCAGGGACTGCGAAATTGGTGAAAAAGCGGGTCAGGATAGGGACGATTTTTTTCACAACTATACCGAATGCAGGATTTTCGGAGTACGGTTCCGGCATCCTGCATTTGAGTTGCTCAATTTGCCCAGCAAGGTACTGGTATTATCATTCCTCTGTGGGCACCTTGACGACGATAACAATCATAGCCCCAATTCATCTATTGTGGCTATTTGCTCTTTATACTTTTCTGGTGTTCGTTCGAATACAGTCAGGGCCTGTTTTAAATTTTTCTCTGCCTCCTCTCTCTGCCCCAAGTACCACTGGCATATGCCAAGCGTGTATCTGCTTGAAGCCAGAAGTGGATTGTCATCAGCCAATACCTGCTCCCGTATGGATTTGGCTTCACGTGCGTATTTCAGGGCTTCAGAATAGTCCTGCTGCATCTTGTATAACCGGGCCATCGTTTCAAGCGGGTAGGATCGGCGAAGATGATCTCCCGGCAACAGTTGTTCTCCCAGTTTAATAGCCCGCTGCAGGTGTTTTTCCGCCTGTTCAAACTCTTTCATTTTCATCAACACCCCGGCATAACTCTGAATAAGTCCGACAAGATTGTAATTGCCGGGGTACTGTTTTTCGAACCGGCTGATCAGGGATTGATACGTGTTAGCGGATTCCTCCAGCCGGTTGGCCCCGTTCAGCACCCGCGCCATGTTTGCCTGGCTTGCAAAGGTATTGATATGTTCTTCACCAAAAATCTGCCTCCGTTGCCGGTATGATTCCCGGGCAAATGGCAGTGCCGCATTGTACCGTCCCATATCCTGGTAGAGACTGGAGAGATGGTTAAGGGTCGAATCGATTTTTTCATCCGGGGTATCATATCTCGAACGCGTTCGTTCCAGCGCTTTCGTGAGATATACCTCGGCAGAGTCGTAGATCCCCATTTTGCGGTAATTGGTTACCAGAAAAAAAAGCACATCCAGGTATTTTTCCGGCTCCTCCTCCCGGTTTCGTTCATATACCGGCAGGAGGCGATGCAGGATCGCATCCGACTGTTCATACGAACCGGTCTCATAGAGATAATTGTTATACTGGTAATATACGTCGGCATACTCCACCGATCCCGGTTCCAGATGTTGATCGGCCAGTCTAACCGCCTTTTCAATGTATTGACCGGAAGCTTCAAACTGGCCGGTCTTTAAAAGTACCCCGGACCGCTGCACGAGCTTTTTGATATATTCGGTACCTGTTGTGTCGGCCATTTCCGTAAATGTCGAAAATGAGGCCGCCGACAGGGAGTCGCCCGTATGGTGCATACCCAGATTAACATACATATCTGCAAGAATTCCGCCGAGATGAGCCTGCATTTCCCTGTCATCACCCAGCTCCTTGTTTATATACGCCAGACTGTTATCCAGCAGCATCTCTGCGGTAATGTCAATACCGGGATTCTGGAAGGGATCCACCGCCGGCAGGGAGCGGGAGAGGATTTCGGTTATTTGCACAGCCCGCTCGGCTTCCAACGCTGCCCGATGCCGCTCCTGTTGCAACCAGCCGGTATACAAGGTGATCAACAGCATGATGACGGCAGTGAACAGACCGGCAATAGATACCGGAATTGCGTTGCGCTTTATAAATTTTCGGACGCGGTATCCCTTATAGCTCGAATAACAGGCAACGGGGCGGCCGTCGAGCCATCGTTCGATCTCTTTCAGCAGTTCGCCTGCCGATTCAAATCGATGCTCGGGGTCTTCGCTCATGGCCTTGTTACAGATTGCGGCCAGTTCCCCGTTTTCGATTTCCGGGTTTGATCTATCACCTTTGATAATTGATTTTTCGGGACACCCACCCGCCAGCAGCTCTTAAAAGATAACTCCCAGACTGTAGATATCAGTGGAGGTTGTAGTAATAGATCCCTGTTTTTGCTCGGGTGAAGCATACGCCATCGTCATGGCCCGGGCCTCAGTATGATGGGCATCATCCACAACGCTGGCGATCCCAAAATCCAGCAATTTTACCATCGGTTCCCCGTGATTCTCACTGATCAAGATATTGACGGGTTTCAAATCATGATGGACTACTAGGTTTCGGTGAGCGAATCGTACTGCAACTAGGACATGGGAAAAAAGCTCCAGTATCGAATCTGCCGGCAATTTATGCTCCCGGCAGAATTCGTCAATTGGTATCCCCTCTACTAATTCCATTGCAAACCAGGGGATACCCGAACCGGTGACTCCCCCATCGATTAACCGGGAGATATTGGGATGCTCCAGCAGTGCCAGGATACGGCGCTCACGCTCAAAATGTTGTCGTTCCCGGTCTGTTCCAAATTCGTGCCTGATAAGCTTTAATGCCACACACTGGTCGAATCCACCTTCCACCCGCCGTGCCTCGTAAACCGTCCCCATTCCCCCTTCACCGATTTTTTCAACAAGTTCAAAGGGGCCAACCACAGAACCGGACAGTGAGAAGAGTCCCGATAAATCGATCCGGTCCACGGCAAAACCATCCAGTATGGAGGTTTCGTCAGAATCTGCCGCTAACAGCGTACTTACTTCCCGGTACAGTTGGGGATCGGTCCTGTAAAGGTCCCGCAAACGTTCTGCCTGTGAATCTTTGTCAAGATCGATAATCTCCTTAAACAGTGTCTGAACCCGGTTCCAGCGTTCGGCATCCATACGTTCTCCATTTTCGTTACATCTTGCGCCGTTTATTAAATACGCGCAAAATCTCAGGGGGTTGGCGACATTTAGCGGTTTTTTTCTTCCTTAAGCTCCCGCTTCAGCCATGCCCGGGCCACCCGCCAGTCGTACCGAACCGAATCCGGTGTGCTGTCTAGTACGTTCGCAATCTCGGCGTAGGTAAGTCCGCCAAAAAAGCGATATTGAACCACTTGTGACTGTCTCCGGTTCAACGTTTCAAGTCGCTCAAGAGCATTGTCGAGATCGATCAACTCTTCAATACGAGCCTAGGGTGAAGCCATGCCATCCGTAAAAGTGATCGGGGTTACACTTCCACCTCTCTTTTCCGCTTTCCGTTTACGGGGGTAGCTCACCAAAATTCACCGCATGGCAAAGAGGCAATGGCCAGGAAATGGGATCGGTTGTTAAAACTGGCCTGATCCTGCTTTACCATTTTCAGATATGCCTGGTGTACTAATTCTGTAGCCTGTATGGTGTGATCTTTCCGCTCCTTGTGGAGATGAATCTCGGCAATTTCACGCAACCGGTTGTAGATCAGCGGATATATGACCTCCGCCTGATTTTCATTAGTTCCATTCAATCGGTTAAGAATTGCGGTAATATCTTTTGAACTGGTTGCTATTTTTCTCTTAGGATGCTGTTTTCGATATTTTTTCCGGTAAAAACGGTCACCGCCTCATCCTGAAACTAATTGAGATCACCTAACACCCGAATCGCTGAATCAGTCTGGCTGCAGGACTACACCATGAACCCCGGGAGATCTCAACGTCTGGAACTCAAGGAGGTACAGATGTTTTTGAAAATCCAGCTGTTCAAAGTAACTGATAAACGGAAAATTAACAGCAAGTTATCGACATATAATTTACAGAATGGGGGCAAAAATACAAGTTTTACGGAAGGAGTGATTTCATGCACCGGGAAACATTTTGCCGATCCCGCACCAAATTGCACATGCCGGGGACCGGAAAACGGCATTCAGGAGGAAAAAGGCTACCCTCCGTGCAGGTCCGGTATCACCAACCCCCGTACCCAGCAATCCTTCACCCTCCGGAGTTACATTCGGTCCCCCTGCGATATACAAATTTCAACCCCGACCAGTCGCAGTCGATGGCACACACCTTTACATCCACCAGGCCGAGTTCCAGTCCCAGCGCGCGTACATCATTCCCGGTGATGTCGGTATCAAGATTGGATGATTTTTTAATCCAGGAAACCCAGATCATGCCATCTTTTTTAATATTCGGTTTCAACATGGGAAATTGATTGTGAAGGGCCGCTTCATCCCGTACGAAAAGATGAATAAAATCAACGGGATCGGGGTTGCCGGCGCGGACCAGTTTAACCCGGCCCGGCAGTTCACCCAACAGATCAAAATAGTGCCCGGGCTCGTTTACCGGCATCACCGTCATCGCCGGCGCGATGCCCAGTTTGTTTAGCAGCGGCGTTCCTGAATATCCTTCAGACATAGTGTTGGTGGTTCAGTTTATTGTAAAGATGGAGGAGTAGATCCTCATCCCGTACCAGATATTCCCGATTCGGATGTTTTCGTTCGGGGCATGCTGGTTGTTGTCGTGATTCGCGATCGGAACGATGACCAGTGGTGTTTCCAGCACCTCCTGAAAATGAAACAGGGGCAGCGTGCCCCCCATGGTGGGCGACAGGATGATCTCGTCTTCACTGACCTGGCGAATTCCTTCCACGGCAACCCGGGCCGCGTGATTATCGATGGCCGTGCGCATGGCGGGGTAGCCGGTACCTTGTGTCACCTTGGCTATCTTCGGGTGTTTCAGGCGTGTCTCCCTGTCCGGTTCTTCCCGGACGATGTAATAGCCCTGCTTTCGAATGTGGGCCTCGACCAGATTTTGCATGTGGGCCGGTTCGTTGCCTTTGGCCAATCGAATTCCGAGCGCGGCCGTGGCGGAAGAGGGAATTACATTTCGTGCTTTCTCGCCCACATTTCCGCTTGAAAGGCCCCGGACCGTTAGGGTGGGATACATGTAACGCTCGATCAGCGGCTGGCCGTCGAATTCGGTTTTCACCAGGCCCAGCTCACGCTTGATCCGGGCATTGTAGTCGGGCAGCGTGGCAAACGCTTTGCGATCGGCTTCGGTAATGGGAGCGGTACTGTCGTAAAATCCCTCAACCAGCACCCGCCCTGTTTCATCTTTCATAGTAGCGATCAGCTCGGCAAGCATCTGTCCCGGCACCGGGGCCCACCCGCCGTAGTGACCGCTGTGCAGCGAACGCGTGGCCCCATACACCGTAATCTCCATACCGGTGACTCCCCGCACGCCGAATACGACCTGCGGCCGACCGCTCTGGTGCTTGGGACCGTCGCAAAACAGCCAGAGATCGCCCTGCAGCTTGTCGCGGTGTTTCCGGAGGAAACGTCTTACGTTGGGCGAACCGATCTCCTCTTCCCCGTCAAAGAAAAACTTGAGATTGGCCGTCAGCGGGATCTCGCTGGCCTGCAGTGCGTCGAGGGTGCCCAGCAGGGCGGGAATCGGGGCCTTATCATCCGCCGCGGAACGGCCGTAGATGCGCCAGTCAGGATCGACCGGCTCTCCGGAATCCGGAAACGGGATCGGTTCACCTTCTTCTTCCATCAATGCCAAATACAGGGTGGGCTCCCAGGGAATGTGTGTCCAGTTGGCGGGATCTACCGGCTGCCCGTCGTAGTGCACGTAGATGATGAGCGTGCGTTCTGTCCCCGGAGTCAGCAACTCCCCGTAGACAACCGGTGGAATGTCGGGACGGTCTTCCAGTTCCCAGAGTTCCATCTTTACACCCCGTCGTTCGAAGGCTTCTACAATCCAATTCGCATTCTTCCGCATATTCCCCACATCGGCCGCAACGTTCGGCATCGCCAGCAGCTCCCGGTACTCTTGCAGGATGGCGGACCCATTCTCCTGGTAATGCCGGCGTACTGCTTTCACGGCTGCATCCTGGGCAAATACAAAGATCGGATTGCAAATTATTACCATTAAGAACCAACTAACGTACGATTTTTTCATAATGATATTAAAAATTTATTCTGCCTGATACAGGTTTACGGTACTTCAATTTGACCATGTTTCCCATATCAACACAAATTAAAATTCGGTTTTTAACAGCTGACCGGTCTCCCATTACCCGGGCAGATCTCACTTGGCTGGAAAATGTGACGATACTGATTCCCAGGAGGTTCTGCAGGGTATTCGAGAGTTTCTTGATTGCTTGCCGGCTTCAGCCTTTAATTCGTTGCCCCGCTGCGTACCTTTTTCCAACACTTCCGTCGGCAGCGATTCCTTCATCCTGAATGTTATAGAATTATTCAGTCCAGATCGGTTGCCGGTGCGACAGGGTTTCATGCCAACTTTTCCTGCATGAGATCGCTTACAGAACGGTTGCGGAGCGGACAGGTTTATGCTACTTGCTTTGCAAACTCTGAACCGGATTGTCCATCGCGGCCTTCAGCGTTTGGATTCCAACCGTGCTGAACTTGAACAGGAGCACTATTGACAATCCAAGGAGAATAACCCACAAGTCTAACGCCATTTTATATTTGAAGATCTGCAGCCACCACAGGGTTAGGTAGTAAATTACGGGTATTCCGAGTACAAATGCGATTCCGACCGGCTTTGCATAGTCGGAAGTAAGGAGTATTAACAAATCTTCTATCCGGGCTCCCAACACTTTACGTACGCCGATCTCCTTGACTCTTGATTGCAGGTCATAATGTGCCATAGCCAACAATCCGAGGCAGGCAATTACAATGGCGATAACCGCCAGAAAACCGATGATGGTTACCAGTTCTCTAAAATCATGGTATACCTCGGCAATCTGTTCGCTGTAGAAGTCATACGCAAATGGCGCAACCTCCGTAATCCTGCTCCAAATTTCTTCCAGTTTTGCCAGTATCGGCTTCTGTTCTCCCGGAGCCAACCGAATATTCGCCACGCGGAACTCAGATGGATCATTTTTCAGGACAAGAGGCGAGATGGGATTCCAGAGAAAATCGAAATGAAAGTCCCTGATCACCCCGATAACCTCATATCTTGCTTCTTCTCCCGGCTGCTTAAAACGTTCTGTTACCATCCTCAATGATTCCCCTTGATTTACGGCAGTGCTCCTCTACACTGTACTACCTGTCACCATCATATGGGTTTTCATCCACGATGGCGCCGTCTTTCAGGTTGATGATGCGGTCGCCGTAGGCAGCCATCTTCTCGGAATGGGTAACCTGGATGATGGTGACGCCCTCCTGGTGGTTAAGCCGGCAAAACAGATCCATGATCTGCTCGCTCTGCTCGGAGTGCAGGTTGCCGGTGGGTTCGTCGGCCAGGATCAGCCTGGGATTGCCGATGATGGCCCGCGCCACCCCCACCACCTGCTGCTGCCCGCCCGAAAGTTGCGGGGGGAACAGGTCTTTCTTGGCCACGATGTTGAAACGGTCCAGCATATCGGCCACCAGGCTTTTCCGCTCCTTTTTTTTGACTTTTCGGTAGAGCAGCGGCATCTCGATGTTCTCATACACCGTCATCTCGTCGATCAGGTGGTAGGCCTGGAACACGAACCCGATATGGCTTTTGTGGTATTGCGACTTCTGCTTCTCACTCAGATCGTGGACGGGGTCGCCCAGGAAAAAATACTCCCCGCCCGACGGCTCATCCAGAAACCCCAGGATATTCAGCAGCGTGGTTTTGCCCGCACCGCTGGGGCCCATCACCGTGACGAACTCCCCTTCTTCGATATCCAGGTCGATCCCTTTCAGGATGAACGTTCGATTAAACCGTTTGTCAATATATTTGTCGAGGTTTCTGAGTTTGATCATAGTACTCTGTTTTGGTAGTCAGCTTTCGGCAATCTGCCATCAGCTTGCGCCTACAGCCCCGTAACTGCAATGAGAGCTGAAGACTGATTGCTCCTGATTTATTCATTCCGTAAACTATCCACAGGGCCCATACAGGCCGCTTTCACCGATTGATAACTTACCGAAATCCAGGCAGTTGCCAGGGCCCCCAGGCCCGACAGCAGGAACACCCCAAATCCGATATCGATGCGGTATGCGAAATCCTGCAGCCACTGCTGCATGGCATACCAGGATACCGGCACCGCAATAACAAACGAGAGCGCCACCAGTCGTGTAAGTTCCCTGTTCACAAGCATGACGATTTGCGTTGACGAGGCCCCCAGCACCTTGCGCACCCCGATCTCTTTGGTGCGCCGAGCAATCATAAGCGCGGCCAGTCCAAAAAGGCCCAGGCACGCGATGACAATGGCCAGCGAAGAACCCGCCCCCGCTATCTTGCTGAGTCGTTCCTCCTGCCGGTACCGGTTATCGACAGCCTGGTCGAGAAACGTATAGGTAAAGGGAGCGCCGGGAGCCACCTGTTCCCAGGCACGTTGAATCGCATCCATTGTTGCAGGGATATCCCCGGAAGCTAACTTCAGGGCGATACGCGGGATGGGGGGAGCCTGGAAACCGATGTTGTCGACACCGCTCAGCAGAATTTGCGGATTGATGGACAGGGCCAGCGGTTCCACTTCGGAGTAGAGCGACTCGTAGTTGAAGTTTTCCGTGACTCCCACAATCTCGTGATCCTCAAACAGTCCCGGCAGCTGCTGCCCGATGGGATTCTCCAAACCGAACGCCTCCACCAGTGCCTCATTGACGATAACACCCCGGCGCCGGTCGGTTGAAATCTCCTCCGAAAAGTAGCGGCCGCGGGTAATATTGATCCCCATGGCACGCAGGTAACAGGCATTCACAACGTTGATATTCATCACATACCTGCGACCGTTTTGATCGCGGAAGTCAACGTTTATCCACCCGGGCTCGGCGGGAGTGTACAGGGAGGCGGCAATTCCGGTAATACCGGGCTGTGATTCCAGCAGGCTGCGAAGCAGGTCCACCATTGTTTCGGCCTCTTCGATCGCGCTCATCAGTCCGCTGCCGGGAGCGGGTGCAGCGTCGGTCTGCAGAATCAGGACCTGCTGTTTCTGGTAGCCCAGATCTTTACTTCGAAGAAAATCAGGCTGGCGGTTGACCGACAGGGTACTGGCGATAAGGAAAATGGAAAGCGAAAACTGGAATACCACCATTCCCTTCCGGAAGAAACTGTTGTCAGCCCTGATACTGAGTTTGCCCTTCAATACATCGGCGGGACGAAATCCCGACAGAATAAGTGCGGGATAGATTCCCGATACCAGGCTGACAAGCATGGCCAGTGATATAAAAAACAGGACGCTCCGGTATCCAAACTGCAGTTCAAGCGCAGTGCCCGATAGCGCATTGAACAGCGGTAAAAAGAGCTCCGCTAACAATATGCCCATCAACAGGGC
>JAWVZC010000052.1:0-15804 GCA_033722415.1 Balneolaceae bacterium
AGGATTTAGCGCGCACCGGTACCATCTACTCCCGGCTGGGTGTGGGCATGCCGGTCGATTTAACCTCGTCCAGTGCCGACGGCATGGGAGCCCTGGGCGTCTCTTTCAATGAAGCCAACGTGGCGGGACTTGCCAACCCGGCAACCTGGGGGAACATGGCTTGTTTCGACAACCAGGGCGTCGGGTGTTATGCCGTGGCTTCCGGCGGACTTAACCTGGATCATTTGACCGGTACCGACAGCAACAGCCGTTCCGAGACATCAGTTCTTTCGGCCAGCCACTTTCAGCTTCAGCTGCCGGTATTTCGTAATACCATAGGGGTTTCGGTTTCCGTGGCGCCCCTGACCCGGTCGAATTACCAGGTGATCGGGCAAAATACCAGTATTATCGGCTCGGGCGCCCGGCTCGACACTCTCAGAGCAAATGTTCAGAACCTGGGATCGGGAGGGATTAACAGCCTGGAACTGGGGCTCGGATGGCGAATTAACAATAATATCTCCATCGGGTACGCCGGCTCGCTGGTACTGGCATCGCTGGATAACAAGGTGACCACCGTTTTTGATGATACCGATTTTCAGTCTGTCGAGTATACCCTGCAAACAAGCGGAACCGGGTTCGGTAATCGTTTTGGCACACTCATTACGCTGCCCGCTGTTTTCGGACAGAACGATTTTCTGCGGATTGGCGCTGCCGTCAACTTACCGGTGGTAATCAATTCAGAACGCATTCAGGAATCGGACAAGCAGATCGGAACCAACCGGACCGAAACCATCACCATACGTGACGGCAAAGGGCTGGGAGACGGAGAAATTACGCTCCCGATGAAACTCAGCGGCGGGCTTACCTACAAGATGACCCCCGGGTTGTTCGTAACAACCGAAGGGCTGTATGAGCAGTGGTCTGATTTCTCATACGAATTTACCGGAGATCTGCAGCAGGAGCAGTTTTTAACGGACCGGTACAAGGGGGCGTTCGGAATAAGATATTTTCCTTTTGCATCTGGATCTAATAACTTTCTGTCACGTTTTAAGTACCGTGCCGGTGTCTCCTACGATACGGGTCATCTTGATTTGAATGGAAATAAAATAGAAACAGTGTTATTTTCAGCGGGGTTGGGCATTCCGTCCCCCAACTCCAACTCATCTATTGATATTAATTTTCACTACGGATTTCGCGGCACGGAATCACAAAATTTGGTAAAAGAATCCATTTGGGGTTTGCAACTTTCCATAAATTTAGCGGAATTAATGTTCTATCGACCTAAGTTGCAATAAAATAATCGGGCCCTTTTAGGAGTTTTCTAAAAACAAATAATTATACACAAAATAACGAGTCATGAAAAAACTGGTACTTGCAATAGGGTTTTTGATGCTCTGCAATCCACTTGTTTCTATTGCACAGGATGCACAGCCACCAATGGGATTGGATGAGCTCTCGGCTTATTCGATATACTACGAAAATTATAAAAATGAGGAATATGAAAGCGCCATTCGGTATGGCCGCTGGATTTACAAGGCGATGCCCAAAAAGCTAAAGGGCTATTCGCGGTTTGATCTCGAACGCAATCTTGACCGGCTTATCACCGCCTATTCCGAGGCTGCCAAACAGAAGCAGGATCCAGGTACCCGGTCTGCCTACTTGGATACCGCACAGGTGATCTTCAACAAGGTCTATGAGGAATTCGGGGAAGATGAGATCAACATGTACGAATGGAAATTCAAAGAGGCCCGGTTCCTGCAGGAGAATTCCGATTTCATCGAAAACGGAATGCAGAAGGCCTACCAAATCTACCTGGACCTGTTTGAGCAGAACCCCAAGCAGTTTACCGAAGCGGGTGACGGCTACTACGTACAGGTTACGCTGCAAAACCTGGTAAGTGACGGCAAAAAAGACCAGGCCCTCGCAATAATCGAAAAGGCGGAGCCCCATGCCCCCAATCAGAAATTGTTGTCATTCTTTGATACCATACGAAACAAGCTGTTCGATTCGCCCGAGGAACGAATCGCATTCCTGGAGGGGCAGCTGGAAGAAAACCCGGACAGTACCCAGATTATACAGGATCTTGCGGATCTGTATTCCGATCAAAACCAGCCCCAGAAGGCGATAGAGATGCGCAGGAAGCTGTATGAGCAGAATCCCAATTTCGAAAACACCCGGGCACTGGCCGACAATGCCATCAGCAACGCCAACTACGACCAGGCGATCAAATACCTGACGGAGGCGATTGATAAAACAGAGGATCAGCAGCAGAAGGCACGGGTGGCACTGGATATCTCGGATGCGTATCTCAACAAGGGGAACCTGCAGGAAGCCCGCCGGTATGCCCGACAGGCGGCTGACTTTGACTCCGACTGGGGAGAGCCCTACATACAGATCGCAAATATCTACGGCCAGACCGTAAGCCAATGCACTGAAGGACGTAAAATGGAGCGGGAAGACAAGGTAGTCTACTGGCTCGTACTGGATTACCTGGATCGCGCACGGCAGGTGGACCAAACGGTGGCCAACCAGGTGCAGAACCAGTACAAATCGTATCAGCCGGTTACCCCAACCACCGAGGAGAAATTTTTTAAAGGCTGGGAAAAGGGAGATAAGATGCAGGTGGACAAGTCATTGATGCCCTGCTACAGCTGGATAAACGAAACTACCACGGTACGGTAGGTTTTAAAATCTGAAAAACATCCTTATCTTCCTTTCCGGATACTTCAATAAGCAGTGCAGTTCCATGAAAACTGCACTGCTCTTCTCTTCACCTCTCACGAATTTCATAATTTATTACGGATCTCCCCTGGAGTTCACAGGCTCAAGACGCGATTTATCGTGTACATCGGGGATTATTTCTTAAATCAAATTAATTTCTAATGGGACGTTCTAGAAACAAGAAAAATCGCGGCCGAAAGGGAAAAAACAACGTTTTTGTACCGCGTTTTAATGAAAATCACAACGTGGAAGTGGCGGGCAAGTACCGCGGTGTGCTGGAAATCAATGAAAAAACGTACGGTTTTGCCCGCAAGATCGATCACGAGTTCAGCTACGAACCGCGCGATCCCTTCCTGAAGCCGGACGAAGTGAAACATTACGACCTTCGGCCGGGCCTGATTCTGGAGGGAGAGTATGAGGAGGACGGCCACGGCCACCGGCATATCCATTCCATCGAAAAGATTAATGACCGGGATCCCAAACACTGGCAAATGGCCACACGTTTTGAGCTGCAAACCCCGATTATGCCGAATGAACAGATCAAGCTCGGCTATGATGCCGATGACATTGAGATGCGGGTTATGGACCTGGTGGCCCCGATCGGCAAGGGACAGCGGGCGCTGATTGTGGCCCCGCCGCGTACCGGTAAAACCGTATTGCTCAAAAAGATCGCGGAATCGCTGACCAGGCACCATCCCGATATTCACACCAGCGTGCTGCTGGTGGATGAACGGCCCGAGGAGGTTACCGATTTCATGCGCAGCACCGATGCACAGGTGTTTGCCTCTTCCAACGACAACCCGACGCAGAGTCACGTGCGGGTAAGCGAGCTGGCCCTGGGTTATGTGAAACGGATGGCGGAACTGGGAGATGACTCGGTGCTGCTCATCGACTCCCTGACCCGGCTGGGCCGCGCTTACAACAACATACAGAGCGGCAGCGGAAAAACGCTCTCCGGCGGACTGGATATTCGTGCGCTGGAGATTCCCAAGAAAATATTCGGATCGGCCCGCAAGATCGAGGGCGGCGGTTCGCTCACCATTATCGCCACCTGCCTGATCGAAACAAATTCTCGCATGGACGACCTCATTTTCGAGGAGTTCAAGGGAACGGGAAATATGGAGGTGGTACTGGACGGGGAACGGGCAAACGACCGGATCTTCCCGGCCATCAATATTGCAGCCTCCGGCACGCGGAACGAAGACCGCTTTATCGAAGATTCCCTGGAAGAGCGCAACATGGTGCGTCGCTACCTGCTGAAGAAGTCACCCAAAGAGAGCATGCAGAGCCTGCTGAAAGTGCTCCGCAACACCGAGAGCAACCAGGAACTGCTGAACCAGATAGCGGCCATGGTGTAACGTTTTCAGCAAGGTCAAATCCGTAGACAAGGCATCGTTTTCTATAGCAAGGCCATCAGTATGTCAACCAATATTACCGCGGCAAGGGAGTAAAGCTATCGTAAAGTACGATGGATTTTATTCTGGAATCCAGCTGGAGATTGCTGCATCCTGCTTTTCGTCGTTAACCAGAGAATAACGACATCTTTGAGACGTCGATCTGAGAGGGACTGAGCAGGTGGCTGGATGTTTACAATCTGTTGTTACTCTTTTCCAAGTACGTACTGGATACCTCCCGCGATATGCTGCCGAAAGGCCGGTTCCCCAAAACTTTCATCGGTATGTCCCCGCCCGGTGTAGAACGCTTTGCCACCGAATATCTCGTGATACCAGGCAATCGGGTGGTTTTGTCCGTTTTTACCTCCCTCATACGATGATTCATCCAGGTTGGCAAGAACATTCAGGTGAGATTGAATGCTGTTAAAATTATACCACTCATCGGTAACGATCCATTTCTCCGGGAGATGATCGGTGGAAGGATGGCTCCGGTCCAGCACTTCAATGGTCGCTTCCTGTACCTTGGGATGGCTGTCGAAATAGGCTCCGACCAGCTTGTTGTACCAGGGCCAGTCGTATTCCGTGTCACTGGCAGCATGAATGCCCACAAATCCACCGCCTTCAGCAATAAATTGTTCAAACGCCTCTTGCTGTGACTCATTGAGAATGTCGCCGGTGGTACTCAGGAAGATAACCGCATCATATCCCGACAGGTTTTCTTCGGTAAATACGGAGGAGTCTTCGGTATGATCAATCTTGTAATTCATTTCGGCGGCTATTTCCCGCACCGCTTCAACACCGGTGGGAATAGAGGCGTGCCGGAATCCCTCGGTCTTGGAAAACACAAGCAGAGTGACGTCATCTCCGGACTGGGCGCTGACATCATAAAGTTGCGTCAACAGTACGGGAGCGCACAGTATAAGTAAAAGTACAAGGAACAGATGTTTCATAGTGCTGAACATATATTGGTCTTTCGGTGATTGGTTATATAAAAACATTAAGGTTCGCTGTCAGTAAACCGGCAGGCTGTTGTCAATTTCACGGGCCCACTGGTTGATTCCGCCCTTCAGGTTTTTTACGTCGGAAAATCCTTTTCCTGACAGGAATTTGCAGGCACGCGCACTGCGGGCACCGCTCCTGCAGAGGCAGACAATTTCCCGGTTTCGGTAATCCTCCAGCTCCTCGAGGCGATCAACCAGGCTGCCGATCGGTATCAGGGTTTTATTGTGATAATCGATATCCGACTGGTACTTTTCAAATGGTTCCCGTACATCAAGCACTAACACCTGGTCGTCGTTGGCAATTTTTTGTTTCAGTTCCTGTACCGTAATCTCTTCCATAACGTAAGTTCACTTCGGTTGCCGTTACCGTTGAAGATAAGAAATTTCAGTTAATTCCCGTTTCAGCTTCCACACCAAAAATCAGAACGGGAAACCGCCATTTGAGGCCTGTAAATCACCAGGCTGGCCGGTTATAATCTCCAGCACCTGCCTGATCTTGCCACCCGAATCGGTTATTAATCCGTACTGTAGCGATCGAGCCGGAACTGCTTGCCGAGGTAAAGTTGGCGCGCCTCTTCATCCTCGGCCAGGTAATCAGCCGAACCCTCCTTGAGAATTTTTCCTTCGAACATCAGATATGCCCGGTCGGTAATGGCAAGGGTTTCGTGCACGTTATGATCCGTAATAAAGATGCCGATATTGCGATATTTCAGTTCTGCAACGATCTCCTGGATATCCTCGACGGCTATCGGGTCCACACCGGCAAACGGCTCATCAAGCAGGATAAATTTTGGATCGGTGACCAGCGCCCGCGCGATTTCCGTACGGCGCCGTTCCCCGCCTGAAAGGCTGTATCCCTTGCTGTCGACCACCCGTTCCAGGCCGAATTCCTCGATCAACTGGTCGGCTCGTTCCCTGATCTTTTTTTTGGGCATGTCAAAAAATTGCAGAACCGCCTCCAGGTTCTCCCGCACCGTAAGGTTGCGAAACACGCTGGCTTCCTGGGAAAGATACCCGATTCCCAACCGGGCCCGCTTGTACATCGGCATGCTGGTAATATCCCGGTTGTCTATAAAGATCTTGCCGGCGTTGGGCTCTATCAGGCCTACAAACATGTAGAATGTAGTGGTTTTACCCGCCCCGTTGGGTCCCAACAGGCCCACGATCTCTCCCTGCTCTACATTGATCGATACGTCCGATACGACCTCCCGTTTCCGGTAACGTTTGACCAGTCCCTTGCTGTGAAGCCTCATCTGTTCGGGGTCATCGGGCATTGGCTGTCACCAGTAATTTGTTATGTGCCGGGTAGTCATTTTGCGGTATTTAAAAAGAGGTTAGCCGGGGAACGTCTCCCCCTGATACCATCGCTCCGCACATCCCGGAAAATGGGCTTTGGCCGATCCTGGACTAAACGGCGACCATTTCGCTTAAAATTGATTCGAAAATAAGCTTGCCGTCTTCCGAGCCCAGCATCTGCTCCACGGCCCGTTCCGGGTGCGGCATCATGCCCAGCACATTCCGTTGTTTGTTGCAGATTCCGGCGATGTTATCGACGGATCCGTTAAAATTTGATTCATCGTTTACCGTGCCTTCGGCATCACAATAACGGAACAGGACCTGGTCATTTTCACGCAGTTCGGCCAGCCCTTCCTCTTCAATGTAGTAGTTCCCTTCGCCGTGAGCTACCGGTATCTGGAGAACCTGGCCCTCGGAAAGCCCCCGGGTGAAGATGGAGTTGGTGGATTCGCACCGCAGGTATACCTGCTTGCAGACGTAGCGCAACTCCTTGTTGTGCAGCATGGCCCCGGGGAGGAGTCCCACTTCCAGCAAAATCTGGAATCCGTTGCAGATGCCGAGTACGGGTCCGCCCTTTTCCGCAAACTCCACGACGGAGCGCATGATCGGTGAAAAACGGGCGATGGCCCCGCAACGCAGGTAATCACCGTACGAAAAACCGCCCGGTACCAGCAGGAAGTCGATACCGGAGAGGTCGGTGTCCTTGTGCCAGAGAAATTTGGTTTCCACGTTCATGATATGGGCCAGTGCGTGGTAGGCATCGTGATCGCAATTGGAACCCGGGAATACTATTACGCCAAAAGTTGAAGACACGGTTATCCTTTAATTTCAGTAATTAGTTGAATTTCTTTGAGTACGCTGTTTACCTGGAAGCATTCCTCAAACGATCCTTCGTACACATTTGCTTTACCCTCGTTGTGAACCTTGAACGTAAGTTTTTCCGCTTTTTCCTGGCTGCAGCCGAGGGCTTTTATCAGCTGGCCGATCACTTCATCGAAGGTATGAACCTCGTCGTTGTAAAGAATAACGCGCCACGGGGTCTCTTCCTTGTCCTCTGTTTCCTCTTCGGTCAGTACTTCCACAGAGGGTGTTTCTTCCGTACCGGTGCCGGGGCGCTCCGGTTTGGGGTTTTCAGCGTTCTGAGTGACAGCTACAAACGGATCTACCATCGGCATCTCCGCTAATTTTTTGTGATCGTAATTTCAAAATCCTCCATCACTTCGTTGGCCAGCAGTTTTGTGCAGGCCGTCTCCGCAATCTCTTCCGCTTTCTCTTTTGAATCGGCGTCGATGTCAAGTTCGATCAGCTTGCCGATACGTACTTCATTTACCTCATCCAGTCCCAGGTTTTGCAGGGCATGATGGGTGGCCTTACCCTGGGGATCGAGGATCGATTTGCGGAGCGTAACATTTACCTTTGCTTTATACATAAACAGTTGAAATATGGTTTGATAACGTCGAAAAGTTCGGAAAATCAGTTGTCAAAGTTAATGGTTCTACTGCTTAGCTGCTAATTTGTCACGGATAATTTTGTGGGCTTCTTCGGCGGTGTGGGCGCTCATATCGATCCACTCCACGAAATCCCACCTGCGGAACCAGGTGATCTGCCGTTTGGCATACTGCCGTGTTTGGGTTTTTATCTCTTTTTTGACCCGTTCCAGGGTTTTGGTTCCCTCCAGGTAATCGATTACGTCGCGATATCCCACCGAATTGAGGGCCCGGGTTTCCCGGGAGTACCCCATTTCCAGAAGATCGGTCACCTCATCAACAAATCCCTGTTCAAACATCCGTTCCACCCGGTCGTTAATTCGTTCATACAGTTCTTTCCGATCCCTCCTCAACCCGAACAGGTGGGTATCGCTGGGGATCTGGTATTCATCCTGATTCGAGTGAAATGAGCTGAACGGCCTGCCCGTCTGCATCCAAACATCCAGTGCCCGCAGAATACGCTGGGTATTCATCCCGTCCATCTTCCGGGCATAATCCGGGTCGACATCCTCGAGCTGCGCATAGAGTGATTCGATACCTTCGTCCGCCATACGCTGCTCCAGGGTTTCCAGGTTCTCGTCGTCCGATTCGGGGAGATCATCAAACGGTTTGATGAGCGACTGCAGGTGGAGTGTGCTGCCGCCGACATAGAGAACATGGTTGCCGTTCTCAGTGATCTCCCGTTCCCATGCCATCGCGCGCTCGTAAAAGTCGGCGGCACTGTCTTCTGTCTCGGGATCGAGAATCGAAATATTGTAATGGGGAACCCTGTTGAGGATCTCCGGCCCCGGTTTGGCCGTTCCGATATCGAGATGTTTGTAACATTGACGGGAATCTGCTGAAATGATTTCGGCATCTAGCGTGAGTGCGAGGTTTACGGAAAGATCCGTTTTACCGACAGCAGTGGGACCGAGAAGAATTATTCGCAAAGCGGGCAGTTTCTGTTAACGGTTAATCGGATGAAGATAATGGGTCTGACAGCGGAGGTCAAAAAATGGGAATATGTGGTCAGCTTTGGTTGCTAAGAGAGCAAGGATTTATTAGTATATGTTATCTTTCCAGACTGCATTGTTTCGGTTGAAATACAACTTATTTACCCTAATTAAGAAATCATTTGATATGAAATTCAATGCTTCAAGCAGTGATCTTGTTAAAGCGCTGTCGGCGGTATCGGGAGCTGTTCCCAACAAAGCGACCCTTCCAATCCTGGAGACGATTTTATTTGAAAGTGAAGACGGAAAACTGCGCCTGACGGCCACTGACCTGGAGATTTCCATTATTGAATATATGGATGCCAATATCGACAGGGATGGTGCCGTGGCTATTCCCGCACGACGCCTGATCGAAACCCTGCGGCAACTGCCTGATATTCCCGTCGCGTTTGATGTGGATGATAATTTCAGCATCAAATTTCGCACCGACAAGGGAACATATAAACTGGTCGGTGAAGATCCCGACGAGTTCCCGGAAGTGCCCAACCTGGACGAAGGGCACCAGTTGGAAACCACGACGGACCTGATACTGGATTCAATCGACAAAACCCTGTTTGCGGTATCCAATGATGATCTGCGCCCCGCCATGATGGGGGTCTACTTCGACATCGGCCCGGAAGAGAGCAAGTTTGTGGCTACCGACGGGCACCGGCTTGTGCGGTTCGTCAAATCGGAACTGACCGCTGAGGAGGAGATCCATTTTATCGTACCGGAAAAAGCGCTGAGTCTCGTGCAGAAGGCCCTGCATGCCGATGACTGTACATTGACCGTAACCGAGGATCACGCCCGGTTTCACAGTGGAAACACCATCGTCATCACCCGGCTGATCAACGAGCAGTATCCCAATTACGAATCGGTGATCCCGCGGGAAAATGACAAAAAGCTGGTTATCAACAAGGAGCAGATGCTGGCCACGGTAAAACGGGTCTCGATTTTTTCCAGCTCCACCACCCGCCAGATCCGCCTTCAGCTGAACCCGGACAAGCTTACCATCCGTGCCGAAGATATTGATATGAGCAGCGAGGCGCGTGAGACCATCAATTGTGAGTATGAAGATGAGGAGATGGAGATCGGGTTTAATGCCAAATACCTGGCCGATGTGCTGGGCAATGTGGACGGTGATGAAGTTTATTTCGAATTTTCCACCCCAAATCGTGCGGGCATCGTGAAGCCGATGGATGAAGAGGAAGGGGAAGAGATGCTAATGCTCGTGATGCCGGTGATGCTCAATTCATATGCGTAACATCGTCACGCTTACAACCGATTTTGGGCTGCAGGATTACTATGTGAGTGCCATGAAGGCGGTCATGCTCGGGATTGCCCCCGATGTTCGCCTGGTGGATATCTCTCACGAGGTGCCCGATCAGGATATCATGGCCGGATCGTGGGTTCTGCAAAATTCTGCCCCCCTTTTCCCGCCGCGGTCGGTTCACCTTGTCGTTATCGATCCGGGTGTCGGTACCGATCGCAATCCCATCGCGCTGAAGGTGGACGATCAGTATTACGTGGGGCCGGATAACGGGATATTTTCACTTTTAACCGAGGAAAAGGATTTTGAAGCGGTACGCCTTACTAACCCGGAGTACTGGAACGAAGTGCGCTCCAACACGTTTCACGGCCGTGATATCTTTGCGCCTGTGGCGGCACATCTGAGTAACGGGGTTGCGCTCGAGAAACTGGGAGAACCGCTGAATGAACTCAAGACCTATCGCTGGGCCTCCCCCATCGCCGACAAAGACGGCCTGCAGGGGTGGATAATTCATATCGACAAATTCGGCAACCTGATCACCAACCTTCATGAAAGTCTGATCCGTGAGGTAATCGGTGACCGGCCGGTTAAAATCTACGTCGGTAACATGATCCTGGATGAACTGGTGACCACATTCGGGTCCGTACCGGAAGGCGAACCGGCCGCATACATCGGCAGCTCGGGCATGCTGGAAGTGGGTATCAACAAAGGGGATGCCGCCGAAATGATGAGCGTTAAAAAGGGTGCTCAAATTTCGCTGGTACTGCAAAAAGAGGAATAATCACTGTAACACACCAACCCCGATCTGCGTATTCTCCGGAGTGACCCGACAACTGTTCGGTACGTCTGAATGGAATCGGCCAGACAGCCGTTTTATGTTCAGATTCGATTCTTTAACAATCACCAGGCAGTTCTTATGTCCCTCGAACTTCGTTCACCAAAATTTGAGCGTGTAGCTGTTGAGATACCGGAGGAGGCCGCACAGCTGGGTAAGCCGTTCAACGGTACCATCTGCTCCAGCAAGGGCGATGAGTACCGGATCAGGAACAATATTGTCGACCTGCTGGGAGAGGTTCCGCCCTCGATGTCGCTGGCCCAAAGTTCCAACCACTGGCGGGTAACGGCCGCTCTCTACGAGGATATCTGGCGAAAGCGCTCGCTCTCTATTCTGACCGGTGAAGAGTTCCCGATCGCCAGGGAGCAGGAGTTGCTGATTGAGTGGCTCAGTCCCCGGGCAGGCAACCTGTATCTCGATATCGGGTGTTCTACCGCCCTTTACGGACGACTGGTGAAAAAAGCAGAGTCCCGGTGCCGGGTTGTGGCCCTGGATTTTTCCGAACAGATGCTGGAAGAGGCCCGCCTCAAATCGGAAGCTGATCAGACCGACCTGTTTCTACTGCGTGCCGATGCCCATGAACTTCCCTTTTTTGGAGCGACCTTCGACGGGCTGATGATGGGGGGGACCCTGAATGAGCTTACCGACCCGCTGAAAGTGCTTTATGAGTCGCGAAGGGTGATCAGGAAAGAGGGAACTTTTTTTATGATGCACCTGGTGAAATCGGACTCATGGTATATACGCCTGATCCAGGATTCAGCGGAATTCAGCGGCCTCAGGTTTTGGTCGGTGGAGGAGAGTAACCAGTTGTTCGAACGAGCCGGATTTACTGTCACCGATCAGCAGACGAAAGGGGTGGTCTGTTTCTCCAAACTTACGCCTGCCTGAGAAAACAGGTGCCATGCACCTGCAGCATGCCCCATTAAAAGGTCGTTTCAGTACGCCCGCAGAAAATTCAGGTACTCCCGCTCGATGGTTTCCACATCCTTTTCATAGATCTCAAAAAATATCGACCGGTAATTTCCGGGTCTGACCTCGCAGTGAAGCTCGCGGAATCTTTCCAGACCGTATTCTTCGATCAGGTATTTGGCCAGCGAACCCGCCGTCGGGTAGGAGATATCGGAATCGAGCTGGCTCCACTGGGTCATCATCTGGTCAATGCGGGGCAATTGGTCGGCGTTCAGCCTGGTTTTACCGATACGGTGGAGATCGCTGGATGCTACGGAGGATGCCGACCAGTAGTCGTCCAGCCACACCGCCAGGCCCTCGGCCACCATCGGTTCGGGAGAGGGGCACCATTCGTAAAACGAAACAATATGGCTCAGCTCGTGCAATGAAACGCCGCGAACCCCGATCGATTTAACCTTATCGCCGTAAACCGCCTCGATCGTACCGATTTCGGGATGAGCCGTGCCCGTCCGTTCGCGGCTGTCAAAAAGATTATTGTTCTCATAAATATACACCCGCACGGTGCGTTCAAACGAGGTGTCCATGCGGCGGTTTAGTTCGGCGTAGGCCCGCTCTTGCTCACTTTTGATTTGCGCGATATCCGCCTCTGCAGTACCGCCCGGCGTTACATAGAATTGGAAATGTTCCGATTTATACCGATTCCAGTTCTCCTCTGTTTCCTCCGGGGAATCCAGGATGCGTGTACAGCCGGAGATCAATACCAAAAGTATCGGAAGCAGCAGCGTGTTGTGTGATCGCATCAGTCGTCCTCCAGCCGGTATCGGATTCCAAGATTAACGTGCTGAAAGGTGCGTCGTTGATTCTGCTGAAAAACGTGTTCCGTCCGTTCCGCCCAGTTGTAAAAGGCAAAGATCTGCCAGTCGGCATTGAGGCGAAAAGATACTTCTCCATTGACTTCGGCCAGCCAGCCGTTGGCCCGCTCATCAGAAAATGTACTGTTCTCCCGGTTGACTTCCTGGCTTCCCAGGTGCCCGCCGTTCAGCAGCGTCAATTGCAGGGAAATCGGGGCTTCCGGAAGATATTGCAACGTGATGTTAATGCCGCCGCCGTACATCAGTTCGTTGTACTCCACGGTACTGTTCGGCGAAGCCCGGTAGTCGATAATCTGGTTCGCAACAAACAGGTACGGGCCGGTGCCGAAACTGAGGGGAAGTCCGCCGATGTCACGGAAGTGATACCGCGTGTACTGGTAATCGATGGTCAACGCCACATAGCGATCGGCAAACGAGGGTAGGTCCGCAGGATGAAATGAAATATCCTGCTGCCGAAGGTATGAAAAGCGAACCCCGTGCTCGGCCCGATCATTGCCGTAAAGCAGCGAGAGTGCCAGCGCAGAGCCGTTGCTTCGCTGTTCCACCGGGATGTTGAGATCCAGGGGCAGGCTCTTCTGGAACGTGTATCCGCCGTCGAAAGAGAGCCAGGTCTCCAGCGGCTGCGCGTTGACCTGGCGGATATGCGGGGAAGCCAGCAGCATACCCATTACGATGCAAATGCAAAAGGTGTTTGTGTTCATTGCTGTCAGTTTCGGTTTATCGCAAAAGTAACCACGGAATATGAAAGGGTTATTAACGCATTTGCGGAAGCCGAACAGTCGGCAGTTCAGAACGATTTTTATCTTGCAGTTCTGAACATCTTCGTTCCTGACAAAATAGGGTATTTATCAGAAAATTCGGATTCCATGTTGCCGCCGGGCCCCGCCCGGTGCCGTGTTTTTTGGATCTGTTCTTACTGTTATCTTAAGTCTTCGATCCAACAGAATCTGCTGCGACTGTTCCGAGACGTCCCGTGGCCTTTTTGATTCCTCAAATATGAATATGGACAAATCCCGAATAACAAAGATCAGTAAATTCCTGAGTTACGTACTTCGGCATCAGCCCGGGAGTATCGGGGTGGAACTGGACCGGCATGGCTGGGCCCATCTTCCCACGCTATTCCAGCGGGCGCGGCGGGAGGGGACCCCACTTACCCGTGAAGTCATTAAAAAAGTGATGGCGGAGAGCAGCAAGCAGCGGTTCCGTATCAGCGAGGACGGCATGTACATCCGGGCGGGGTACGGGCACTCTGTTGATGTGGAGTTGAACCTGGATCCCACTACCCCACCCGCATTGCTCTACCACGGTACCGCCCGCCGGAATTTGGAAGGGATACGGGACGAGGGCGTGCATTCGGGCAGCCGGAACCTGGTTCATCTTTCCGCACAAAAAGCGGATGCCAGAACTGTCGGTCAGCGACACGGCAAGCCGGTAATTTTGGTGGTGCGAGCGGAAGAGATGTACCGGGAAGGACACCCGTTTTACCAGTCTGAGAGTGAACCCGGGATATGGCTGGTTGAATACGTGCCGCCGGAATTTCTTGATAATTGGGAACAATAAATTTTATGCGTGATAACAGATCTTTTTTAAATTCATTTAATTCTCAATAGGAGCGAGTTACCAGGAATTATCTTTATTTCCCTTGCCACAATTTAGATGCTCACGATTTGATGTCTCGCTCACATAAACTATAAATCAAACCATACTAGAAATTGAAATGGCAAGTTCCCGAAAAGATTTCTTCAAAACGGCACTTGCTGCTGTTTTGGGTGTCCCACCCGCTATAAATCTTCACCCCAGTGGAGGTAATACAAGGAATCATGAGATCAGTAATCGTGGTGATTACAGTTCCCTGGCAGGGGTTCCCATCTCGATATTTTCGAAGCATCTCCAGTGGCTGGACTACGACCAGATGGCACAGACCGCGGCGAATCTTGGATTCGACGGCGTGGATTTGACGGTACGTCCGGGCGGCCATGTTTTGCCCGAACGGGTTACCATCGACCTGCCTAAAGCGGTTGAGGCTGTTCGGAATGTGGGATTAGATGTGTATATGATCAGTACAGCGATCAGGAGTGTCAATGAACCTTACACTGAGTCAATTCTCAGAACGGCCGGGGAGTTGGAAATACCCAGCTATCGGACAAACTGGTTTTCCTATGATGATTCCAAAAGTATAATTAATAACCTAAAGCTTTTTACAGATAGACTGCAGAAACTGTCAGCACTCAATGCTGAATACGGAATTCGAGGCGATTACCAAAATCACATGGGTGACGATTTTGGAGCTGCAATATGGGATTTATGGATGGTACTGGATGAGATTGAAAGTGAATGGCTCGGTTCACAGTATGATATTCGGCATGCCACAGTTGAAGGTACTGAATCCTGGACTCTCGGACTGAAACTGATTCATCCCCATATCGGTACACTGGATATCAAGGATTTCCACTGGGAATATGTGAACAATGAATGGCAGATTCGGAATGTGCCTTTGGGAGAGGGACAGGTCGATTACAAGAAATACATCGAACTGCTACAAAAACAGGAAATATTTGTACCGGTCTCACTTCATTACGAATATCCATTGGGAGGTGCGAATCACGGGGCAAAATCGCTGACAATACCAGAAGATAAGGTGCTGAACGCATTTGAACGAGACCTAAACACTCTGCACGCCTGGCTGGGGAGATATGGAGAATAACAGGACGACTGTTTGGCAGGTAAGAACATCTGCTCTTCGGAGTCTTCATATACCGTATTCTCGATCCGGATATTTTGCAAGTGTGAACATAACATTCCGTGGCAGGTAATGGGACCGTTCCCACTGATTCACCCTTTTCTTGTAAAACGGTAAAGTATCATATGGCCACGGTCCCCATCGGGAAACTAAACGTACTTTACCCGTATTTCTTCCTAGGCCTTAGGTAAAAATTCCCCCTCAGCGCCCTGTCCCCGACTCTTGTCCTGCCGTCCATCTGTTGTTGGCGGGATTGATATCCGGCAGCTCCCTGTATGGATCCAGTTCCACCCGGGTGACTTCCTGATCGGTATCGAGTTTGGCGGTCC
>JAWVZC010000053.1:0-15618 GCA_033722415.1 Balneolaceae bacterium
TGGCCTCTTCATACCGACCGACACGAATAAAAATGTGAGACGGCATATGCACCAGGTGACCGGCAGCCGGCATCAATCCTCCCAAAACTTCCGCACTGGGCACCGCCAATTCCGGCTGGGGCAGCTCCACCATGTGAATATAAAAGTGATGAGCTCCGGGGTGTTCCGGATTTAGCACTATTGCCCGTTCCAGGGCCGTTTTGGCTTCACTAATACCGGGATTTGGATCGCCCTCCTCATTCCAATAGTTCCAGGGCATGGTATTCATAACCGATTCGGCATAGAGTGTCAGCAGATCCGGATCCTCGGGATAGGTTTCCGCTACTCTTTTCATAGCTGTCATATATTCCGAATTCAGGATTTGAAGATCGGTATGAAGCTCGGGACTGGTTCGTTTTGCCAACGCTTCAATCAGATCACGCTCTTTATCGGAAACACCGATAGCAAATGTCCTGGCCTTTTCGATTGCTTCATACGCTTTCATTTTACGCTGATCATCCGGAACCGGATCATTGATATTGGTACCCAGAGCGTACGCCTGGCCCCAGTACGCCATAGCACATTCCGGGTCGAGCCGCGCCGCTTCTGCAAATGATCGATGTGCTTCTGCATGATTGAACGCGTAAGCCAGCCTCAGTCCCTGGTCAAAATAAGCCTGGGCCATAGGATTTTCGGTAGTCACTCTGTAATGGTGATCACCGAGATTTTCAAAAAGCGGGGCAACCGGATCTTCTGAAACTTCTTCATCAAACTGGAATTGATGAGCGGATCCTGTGCCAATTTTACTGTCCAGCGATACAAATGCGGCATGCGTCAACTCGGCAATTTCATTTGAATGCAGTTGTTTTTCCGTACAGCTGGTGATCAGAAAAGCTACAGCAATCACCAGTATCATGCTGGATAATCTCCCGGTTGTGGTCATTTTTTTCTCAGTTATGTTAGTTAGGAAGGTAGAATTGCCATACAGTTACATCCCTAGATCCTGTTTATTATCTGTTACACTTACCCTGCGCCTTAAGGTTCCCCGCAATTTTCTCTTGAAATGCAAATGTCGGGATTCGTCTTAGCGTGCAATGGCTCCTGATACGCACGGGAAAGTGTTATTTACTACTGAGCTTCTCATTGTAAAGATAAAGCAGCCCCATTGCCAATCCCCACTGAAGAACTACAGTAGCCACAGAGTAGGGGCTGAGCGGATTATACCAGCTCTCCGGGGCATATGCGGAGGCACTAAGATAGATCCACCATGTCAACAGGGATATTACCTCGACCGGCACAATAAATTTGATCACAAACTCCCACCACCGGCCCAGGGTATACCGTCGTTCATCGGTATTAACCAGAGTATTTCTGAATGTGGAAGGGTCAAATTTTATAACTGCAAACGACACAAACGCCCCGGATACCATAAAACCTACTCCCCAGACAAAATCCTGGTTGGCCAGAAAATCCACCGAGATGGCGGACGGCAGCCCAAACAGAAACCCCACCACACAGACCGCAATGGTAGCCCGTTTACGGGGCAGCCCAAGATCCACAAGCACACGGCTGGCCAGCTCTATCATCGATATCAGCGAGCTGAAGGCAGCAAAGGTCAGTCCGAGGAAAAACAGGATGGCAAAGAGCGTGCCGGCGGGCATTTTGAAGAATAGCTGTGGCATCCATATGAATGTGAGTCCCGTGGATGCCGGACCCGAAGTCTTCATGATATTCAAAATCTCACCGTTGCCCATCTGCGGAGATAAGGTCCCGAAGACCGTGGTAAAGATGATGACAGCTGCAACCAGTGAAACGATATTATTACCTATTCCGGTTTGAAATGCACTGATCGTTATATCATCCTTTTTTCGCATATAGGCAGCGTAGGTCAGTATCAATCCCCATGCTGCACCGGTATCCCAGGCGTTTTGGGTCAATGCTTCAAGCCATGTTTCCGGCTTTGCCAGGGTCGACCAGTCGGGGGTAAACAAGTACTCCAGACCGGCCTCGCTGCCCGGCAGCATAAGGGCCCGAACGAGCGAGACAATCAATACCAAAAAAAGTGATGGAATCAGGATCTTGTTAATACGCTCAATAGATGCAATCCCCTTGATTACGACGAAACCTCCCCCTATAATCATCACGGCATGCATAAGCGTGGGGAGCCAAGATCCCTGAAATCCTTCCCAGATCATATTGGCCTGGGTCATCGTTTCCGGCAGCCCGGCGGTTACCGAAGCCACCAGGTAGTAGAGGCACCATCCCGCCACCACACTGTAGTAGAACATGATGGCAGTGGCCACAAACCCGATAAAGCCCCCCATCCAGCCGAATTTTTCACCGATCAGGTTGACAAATGAGCCAATGACCCCCTTACGCCCATGCCGACCGATGCCGTATTCCGCAATAATCAGCGGTATGGAAAACAGGAAAAGGAAGCAGGCCCAGGCAACAAGAAATGCACCCGCACCGGCCTCTCCCCCGTTTTGGGCCGCAATTCGGGGAAACCGCCAGATATTGCCCGTCCCGACGGCAATACCCAGTACACTCAGTATAAGTCCCAGTTTAGAGGAGAACAGTTCGCCAGATCCCGATCTACCATTTGTCATGGCCTGTATTCTACCTTGATTTCGATTTATTTAAGCAACCTTGTTAATCATTTTTTTCAACATTGCCAAATAGTTGGCTGAAATTTTCGACATCCATTGTACACAACAGGTAACATAATTTTGCCGTGTCTGAACCGGGCATAACGGCTGATCCGGCTCCAGTGTGTCCGAAAAAAAATCTGTAAAATGAGTATCATACTTATCCAACTTCCGTCGACACGAGTTACAGGAAACAATAACGCAGCGGCTGTCTTCGGCCCCCGGTTTATCTAAAGGAATCCGTACCAACATACCGGATGCACCGGCGTATCCCACCGGTTTGGCCTCTCTTACCGCTACACGTACAAGAAAATTGCATTTTTGATAATAACTCGTTCAGACCATCGTTTTTTTCTTTGTATCGAAAAAGTGTATGGCTGCGGCAGAGTATAAAGATTTTGATTCCATAGAGTCGATGCCTATTATTGCCATCATGCTAATTGACGACCTGAAATTAGTTAAATCAACCTGATCATAATTCTGGATGTTTAACGACCACAAGTCCACCAACAGAATCCTCGCGCTGTTCGTCTTTGTAGCCTCCCTGACTCTCTACGTTATCACCATGGCGCCCACCGCCAGTTTCTGGGATGCAGGTGAATTTATCGCGGTAGCACACGGACTGCAGGTGAATCACCCGCCCGGTGCTCCCTTCTATTCCCTGCTGGGTCGGATGTTCTCCATGTTCATGCCCACTTCCTATGTTGCGGTAAGCATCAATTTCATCAGCGCGCTGGCTTCCGCCCTTACGGTGATGCTGCTGTACCTGATAATTATTCGCCTGGTTCGGGAATGGCAGAACGACCCGGATGCAATGAGTCCAATCGATAAAATAGGGATGTTCGGAGGTGCCATGCTCGGGGCGTTTACTTTTGCGGTAACCGATACGTTTTGGTTTAATGCCGTGGAGGCCGAGGTTTATGCCCTTTCGATGTTTTTTACTGCCGCGGTAGTCTGGATGGCTCTCAAGTGGAGTGAACACCACGAGGAGCAGTACAGTGAGCGATGGCTGATACTTATTGCCTACATGTTCGGGCTTGCACTCGGGGTTCATCTGCTTAATCTGCTGGCCCTCTTTTTCGTGGCACTGATCGTATTTTTCAAAAAGCGGGAGGTTACACTTATATCCCTGGCCGCTACCGGGGTTGTGGCGGTAGTGTCTTTTCTGGTGATCTATCCGTTTACCGTACAGATGCTGCCCAGTATTCTGGACAACGTCACCCGGGCCAGCTATGGGCTGATCGGGCCGATCTTTTTTATGATCGTTATCCTGGGCAGTCTTTCCTACGGTATCTACTTTACCCACACCCGGGGGTACCGTATCGCCAACCTGGTGCTCATCAGCTATGCCATGATCCTGATCGGCTACTCCTCGTATTCGGTCATTTTTATACGCTCGATTGCAGATCCACCGATTGACGAAAATGACCCGGAAACCGTGGATGCCTTTATCAGCTACCTGGAACGGGAACAGTATGGCGACACCCCGCTGCTGACAGGCTATACCTACGATAATGCCCAGGGCCGGATCAACCAGCAGGAGGAGGTCTTTTTCCCGCGGCGTTATTCGCCGCAGCACCTGCAACAGTATTCGCAGTACAGCAGCGATCTCGATTTCTTTATTGACTACCAGCTCAACCACATGTACGTCCGGTATTTCAACTGGAACTTTATCGGGCGCGAGTCAGATATCCAGGATACTGGGTGGCAGGCCGGCTTCTCGGAAAGCCCGTATGAAGACAATCCCGCCCATAACAGCTACTTCTATATCCCGTTCCTGCTGGGCCTGTTCGGCATGATTTTTCATTTTCAAAAAGACTGGAAACGGGCGCTGTCGGTACTTGTTCTTTTTATTATGACCGGGCTTGCCATCATCGTTTTCCTGAATCAAACCCCGATGCAGCCCAGGGAGCGTGACTATGCCTATGTAGGTTCCTTTTTTGCCTTCTCCATATGGATCGGGATGGGAGGTATCGGGATTATTGAACTGGTCAAAGATTACCTCACCAGCAACAAGCTTCTCTCCTACGGGATGCTGGGACTGCTGTTCTTTGCAGCGCCCATATGGATGGGATACCAGAATTTCGATGATCACGACCGCAGTGAGCGCTACGTGGCACCGGACTACGCCTGGAACCTGTTGCAGTCGGTGGCCCCGAACTCGATCCTGTTCACCAACGGAGACAATGACACGTTTCCGCTGTGGTACCTGCAGGAGGTTGAGGGCGTCAGAACCGATGTGCGAATCGTCTGCCTGAGCCTGCTCAACACGGATTGGTATATCAAGCAGCTGCGCAGCCAGTGGTCTCACGAATCGGCTCCGCTGCCGATCTCGCTTACGGACGAGGAAATTGACCAGATCACCCAGAGCCTGACCCTCCACGAGCCCGATACGGTGGAGATCCCGGTGAATAAAGAACTGCTGAAGAGCGCCTTTTCAGACGATAATACCTATAAAGAAACAATTGGTGTTAAACCGGATACCGCTCTCTCCCTCTTCCGCGAAGGGGTTGATTTCGGCATTCCCGTTGATTCCCTCGACAACACCGTAAGCTGGTACTACGAAGGGCGTTCCGCCGGCCGTGATCAGCAGGGTAACCGAAGGTTCTACACCCAAGTACAGGACAAGGTGATCCTGGACATCCTGGAAACAAACCGCTGGCTGCGCCCGGTATATTTTGCCAATACGGTATCGCCTTCTAGCCAGATGAACCTGCATGACTATTTCCGGTTTGAAGGAAAGGCGTTTCGCGTTGTGCCTAAGAAGCATGAGGGGGCAGGCAGCTACGGCTGGCTCGATCCCGAAATTCATTCCAAACGACTCCGGACGTTCCGGTTCCGGGAATGGAACAATCCCGATGCCTATTTCGACGAGAATATACGGCGCATGCTGGGCAACTATCGCTACAGTATCACACAGCTGGCCGATTCCTATCGCAAACTTGGTCAGCCGGACAGTGCCGCCAAGTGGTTGCGATGGGGCGAGGAGAAGATCCCGTTCCATTACGTGGGCGACAACATCAACTCCCTGGTGCTGTATGCCTATGCCTATGCCAGGAATGGTGCGCTAGAAGATGCCACCGAGCTGGCCGAAAAGGGCAAGGAGGAGATTATTGAAGATCTCACCTACGATATGGACCGGTACGACCGGCTTCAAAGCCGTATCATGCAGCTCGATACGGAAGCAAAAAATGCCAAGCGCAAAGCAGATCTCACCGCCCAGGGAAAACTTCGCAGCGAAATACAAAACGTGATTTCGCAACGCGAAAACCTGGCGAATGAAATCGGGTATAACATCAGTCACCTTACGATATTGCAGCGCGTCTACTTCATGGCCGGGATGGATGAGGAAGCGATAGCCATGGCGGAACGTGTCAATGGAATTACGATGGATCGAATCAGTATCCCGACCAGCCGCGAGGAAAACCGGAAACAGATTGAGCGGTACAACCTGTGACCCACCCAATTTCTTATTACCGTCACGTGTCGTATATTTGTGTGAGATCAAAGTTGAAGAGTTGACAACACCATGATACACGAATTTACCAAAGAAAATATCGACGCCATCGCCGAGGTGTTACAGTCGCAGGCCAAACCCCTCGGCAATGATGTTTTCCGGTTCGAAGTCAGGGATGACAAGGAAGGCCGCCGACTTGCGCTGGAAATACACCTTGGGATGGACATCAACAACAAGCGGATGAACATGGTGTCGGTTTACGCGCAAAATACGTTCCTACAGCTGCACAACGTAACGGCATTTATCGCCAGCGATATGCTGAAACAGGTTACTTTTTTCGGGCGCCAGCAGGAGATGACCTCCGGGCTAATCGTTGAACAGGGCGCCGGGTGCAGCCTCTACGCCAATGTGGAAGAGGCGATACTGAACAGCGATTTCACCCAGCTGCCCGAAGACCTGATGATGTGTGCCATTGCCCTTTCGCTTACCGAATCGATCGATCTGGATGACTTCTCTTTTGATGACGAAGAAGATGAAAGTTAGCCGCCTCCTACCCTTTTTAGCCAGATGCGACTGAAAGAGACAGAAGTCCATGTTTTTAATGAGTCGGGCCGATCTGTACCGATCGATTTACGTATTGCCCGGAAGTGTATATCGGAAGTGGCCCGCCAGGAAGCCTGTTCATTCAGCATGGTCGAAATTGTATTCGTGGATGAGACGAAAATCCGCGAGGTAAATATCAACTACCTGGATCATCACTATGTGACCGACATCATCACATTCCGGTACGATGAAGACCCCACCGACACCGATATCGAAGCCACCCTGTTTAGTTGTGCACAGCGAATCGCCGAGCAGGCAGATGAGTATGGCGAAGATGAGGAAACAGAATTCAAGCGCGTGCTTATCCACGGATTGCTGCACCTGGCGGGTTATGGTGACCGGACGCAGACAGAACAGGAAAAAATGCGTAAAAGAGAGGATTTCTACTTGCGAATTCTGTAATCGCCGTTCGGTACCGGCCAGTCCCTTAGTGGCTCCGCCCCCGGGCGGTCCCGGTTTATCCATCCTCCACCCCGGGAAATAGAAGGGTAATATGGAATGTTATACATTTTACAGCCGGAACTGTTATCATTAACACCACTTTGAAACAGAAAATATACCGGTGTATTACGTACTGATACCAGTGTAACCGACCTGCTGCAACCAAGAACGTGGATATGGAAGAACCGTTTCATTTGGAAGAGTCCGAAGATTCCAGGACGGCACTGGAAGTTGCAAAAAAAAAGACCAAAGCATACACCCGCACCCTCTGGACGATCATCGCGCGCCATTCGAAACGTGAAACCACGGGGCGAGAGCCTGCGGAGACCTCCGAACCACCGGCTCGATTTAAATACCGACGCAAAGGTTGGCTCACCCTGCTGAGTTTCTATCCCCACCTGCTGGTTCTGCTGTTTGTCACATCATTTTTTTGGGATTTCCCCGGATACCACATTCAACTATGGGGCCAGTCGCTTGCTCTCACCGGACTGCTGAAAATATTGAGTATCAGCGGGCTGATCGGCTTTTTAACCAACTGGCTGGCTATCACCATGCTTTTTAAACCTGCCCGGAAACGTCCCATCCTCGGGTATGGACTGATACCCGCCCAGAAAGAACGGATCGCCTGGCGCCTTTCCCGTGCCGTTTCCGACGATCTTATCAATCCGGAGATCATCAAGCAAAAGATCCATGAATCACAGGTGATCAGTCGCTACCGCGAGGAAGCGACCCGGTACCTGCGGAATATCATAGATGATCCAGCCTTTCGTGATGAGCTGAAATCCCTGGTGGTGGAATACGTGGACGAGATGATTGCCGATCCGGAAATTCGGGCCGCCATCGCCGAAAAGATACTGATCCAGATCGAGGAGGCCGTAGAAAACAAGTCAATCGAAAAAGTGGCGCTCAAGGCCTACTCTTTTGTTCGCGGGCAGGAGATGCAGCAGATCATCGAAGAGGCACTGATCCGGATTCCGGGCTCCGTTGAGAGCGGGCTTGACAAGCTCGATGAAGTGCTGGATACCCTGCCGGCCACGCTCGACAAGCACAGCGAAGCCATCGAAAATATTGTCACCTCCCTCCTGTACCGTCTCATCAACCAGCTTGATGTGCAAACACTGGTGGAAGAAAAACTCAGTGAGTACGATGAGCAGAAACTGACCAACATCATACGGGGCGCTACCAACGAACAGCTCAGGTACATTCAGTACCTCGGGGCCGTACTAGGTACCATCGGCGGTTTTGTGATATGGCAACCTCTCATAAGCATCGTCGCACTCGGCATCCTGGCGTTCCTGGTGCTTGCCACAGACCAGATACTGCTTCAATTTGCCAAGAATTAAGCTTTTTGTATTAATATTTAGTTTTTAAGCCTTATAGTTTAAATATTTGTTTTTAAGCTATAAGGCTTATATATTAATCAATCCTGTTGAAATCGGATAGCCCTGTTTAGAGTCGAAGGGAGATCTTCACTGTACATGTAAACACTGGCAAGAATGGAAAAAGAGCCCTCTTTATACGCGGTCATCACCGGGGACGTGGTGGATTCATCCAAAATCGGTTCCGACCACCGTGACCAGCTGATGAACACACTGAAAGCCTCATTCAGGGCGGTTTATTCGGTGCTGCAGAAAGGCAACGATCCATACCCGTTCGATATTTACCGCGGCGACAGTTTTCAGGGGGTTATCCGTTCCCCGCAGGATGCCCTGGCGGCAAGCCTGGCGATCCGTTGCACACTGCGAAAAGCACAACCCGGAGAAAGCCCCATCTCATGGGATGCACGAACCGCGATAGGAATTGGCCGCATCGACTACCTGCCCGAAAAAGCGACAGAGGGCGACGGGCAGGCGTATCGTCTCTCTGGGCCCATGCTGGACGCCATGAAAACGGAACAGCGCCTGTCGATTACAACCCCCTGGGACGACGTAAACCGGGAACTGAAGGCAGAGTCCGCCCTTCTTGACGCCGTAATCGCCAAATGGTCGCCCAACCAGGCGGAAACCGTACTTGAACTTCTTCGGGAACAGTCGCGCAAAGAGATCAGTGAAAAATTCGGTATTTCGCAGGCGGCGGTTCACTACCGCGTAAAAGGGGCCGGATGGTTTGCCGTCGGGCAGTTCCTGGAACGTTACCGGGAAATCATGAACAACCGGCCCATGCCGGAGTGAAACCGCAGATCAGACGTCGATTCGCTCTCGCAGCCCGGTACCGGCAGATGAGGTTTCGATGGCTAAATTTTTTGGCATAAACTTGCTATTATATTGCAGTGTGAATTCATTAAACTTTCCCGCTCATGGCCAATCCCGACGTGCTGGTCCTGTTTCGATTGATTACCGCCCACCTGCTGGCGGATTTTTTGCTGCAGCCCAAACGATGGATTGTCAGCAAAAGAACACGTAACGTGCGGGCACCGGAACTCTACTACCACGTCGGGGTGGTCGGGCTGCTCACCTATCTTATGTTATGGGACTGGCTGCACGTACTGTTGCCCCTCTTTATCATGGGGACCCATTTTGCCATCGACTGGTGGAAATCAACCCGGCGGGAGAGTGCGGGCAATTTCGTGATCGACCAGGCAGGGCATCTAGTGATGATTTTAGCGGGATGGATCTTTTATACCGGTCTGGCCGATGAGGCGAACGCCTTTTTACTGTCTCTCCTCTATTCTCCGGCATTATGGATCGTGCTGACAGGCTATATCACGGTATTGTGGCCGTTCGGATATCTGGTAGCCCTGCTCACCAAGCGGTGGCAGGAGGAGCTCGAAAACGGGAGCACCGACAGCCTGACCGGACTTAAAAATGCAGGCATGTGGATCGGGTATACCGAACGGTTCATCATCCTGACCTTTATCCTGCTGAACCAGTACAGTGCCATCGGATTCCTGATCGCTGCCAAGTCCGTATTTCGATTCAGTGGAAAGCTGGAGAGCGATCGCGACCGGAAAGAGGCGGAATATATCCTGATCGGCACCCTGTTGAGTTTTGCCCTCTCCATCGCGCTTGGAATCGGGGCCGTATACCTGCTGGAGTTGTTGCCGGCGGAGGGTTGAAACCAGCCTGTATTTCTCACAGCTATTTATGTGATGCTGGTAAACCCGGAGGACAGGCAAATATGAACGTAATCGTAGGGGCACTTAATGGATACCAGGGCGTGCGATATGCAAATATTGGTCTATCAGCGGTCTTATCCTGATGATCACCTTGCGATTTCCTGGACACTTTTGGGATCTATTCCGGGTTTATTTTCGGGATGCAGTGCTGATGAGCAAATTCCTCTGTGAAACACGGGAGAACCCCTAAAAACCCGGTGCTCCAAATCGTAATACCCAGAATATATTCCCGATCGATGATTTACTGCTACAGGTCAGTGGGGGCACTGTTCCCCGATTCCAGCAGCATGCAGTAAATTTCCTCGCATTCCTCAACGAGGTCCTCCAGGTACTCCGGGACCGGTTCCTGCTTCGGTTTATAGGGTTGGAAACCGGTTGACCTGTGCACATTTTGGTACCAGTATTTCGCCCAGACTCCATCTTCGGGCCGGGGCCCTGCATTCCACGAGAGCATCCGGTCATCAAACGGTATGGCCAGATATCGGCAAATTTCGCCCAGTTTCCGCGCAGGATTCTCCAGAATCTCCCGGGAATCGACCACCATCGGCGCTTTTCCTTTCCCGGTCAGGTAGTTTTTCAGTTCCAGGTGCTTCGCGTATCCGACATCCCGCATCGAGGGTTTTTCCACCTTTTTTGTATAGGAGAGCAGCATATCGCGGGGTTCCCTGGTCAGGATCAGGTTTTCCGTTTGCTCCATAAATGACCAATCCAGATCCACCAGATGATGTGTCATATTCTTAAAAAAGACCACAGGCGTATCGTACGATCCAAGAATAACATTCTGAACCACCTTTTCCCCGTTCGTGCACTGGCTTTCGATTACTTCTTCAGCCCCCGGATGGTAATGATCGGCGTCCGTTGAGGTCAGGTAGTGGGCGTACAGGGGCTCATCCACCACTGTGGTGTCCCCCCGCTGGGCAAATGAGTACATTAGAGCCGTAGAGATATTCCGGGGCCCACTCCACAAACAGATTCGTTTTGTCTCATCCATTTGAACCACCCTTTCTCACGGCGTTCCGGACCTCATCCTCATACAGCCGCTGCAGCCGCCTGGTCACCGGTCCCGGCACGTTGCGACTAATCTCCCTGCCGTCGACGGAGGTAACAGGCGTTACCCCCCCGAAACTGCCGGTTACGAACGATTCATCGGCCCCATAAACCTCGAACAGGGAGAAATTCTTTTGGCGGCAGGGTATTTTCTCCTTCCGGCAGATCTCGATAATCTTACCCCGGGTAATGCCATTCATGCAGTACTGGCCAGTCGAGGTCCATACCTCGCCGCCGGTTACGATAAAAAAGTTGGTGGCGTTGCAGGTAGAAACAAATCCGTTGATATCCAGCATCAGGGCCTCGTCGGCGCCGGCTTCGAGCGCCTGAATCAGTGCCTGTACCTCATGCTGTTTGCTGTGGCAGTTCAAACGCGGGTCCAGGTAGTCCGGGGAGCCCCGACGAATGGTACTGGTAAAGAGGCTAACCCCGCGATCACGGCTCTCCGGGGCCGCCTTTTTGTGTTCGGGTATGATCACCAGGTTGGGACCGGATACCGTAAGACGCGGATCCTGGCTGGGGGTCTTTTTGATACCGCGGGTCAGCATAATCCGAACGTGAATGTGATCCCGCATATCGTTGGCATCAATTGTAAAGCGAATCTTTTGCGTCAGCTCCTCCCTTGTCATCCCGATATTGAGCCCGATTGCGGCTGCTCCCTTCCAGAGCCGATCGAGATGCTCATCCAGGAAGACCAGGACTCCATCATGAAGCCGCAGGGCCTCCCACACGCCGTCGCCCACCAGGTATCCGCTGTCGAAAACCGATATACGGGCCTGGTTGCGCGGTTTCAGCTCCCCGTTTATGTAGATCAGTATCTTCTCGTTGCGAGGGTCCTCCAGGGCATTGTGTGTACCATGCGTCATAAAGATAAATTTTCTTATGTTGAATTCACTGGTAAATTTGGAACGCAAAATAGGTGGGATATGTGTCTAAGTCCAGAAATGGCCACTCATCGAATTTTCTATTCGTGCCCTGAAGGTAGAGGAGGTATGGTACCTTCCGGGTTTACCACCAGGAGTCGGATCCCTGCTCCCCCTTCATCGGTCCCACGATATCTCCGGTGACCCATCCCCCGTAAAATCCACCGGGTTGCGGTTTTACCCGTTCACCGTCTACCAGACACGTTAACTGTGTCGGGTAAAATGCGATCATTCCGGCAATTACCCGAAAATCCGGGAACGGGTCTTCATAGCTCCATGCCGCGTCGATCAGGAGCTCTTCCCCCACTTCGATGTTCCAATAGGTCCCGTACCCTTTCCATTCACACCGGGTGACCCTGTCCGACTGTTCAAGCCGTTCCATCTTCACATCGGTGCGGGGAAGGTAAAAGGTCGGGGCGCTGGCCGTCTCCAGAAACCGAAGCGCATTGACGCTTTTCGCAATCACCAGTTCGTTATACCGTACAGTAATCTCCCGGTGATCCCGTTCAATACGAGGGGGCCGCGGGTAGTCCCAGACCGATTCCTGCCCTGTATCCGGTTTTCGGGCAAAAGTCGGGCGTTCACTTCCATCATATTTCCATCGCCGGCGTGCCTCGCGGGCCCATTTTGGAATTTTGTCCATGTTGATACCGGGTTATCCCATTGTTACCGATTTTTCCGCCATTGCAGGCAGAATTACACCTTTATGATACAGTTTTGACCCGGTACGACAGTTGAGGTATGGCCAGTTGCCATCAGGGGCTCGGGCGACGTGCCACCCCGGTTTCGTAGGCCGCTTCCTTGACTGCCTCGGCTACCTCCTGTACCACCTGCTTGTTAAACACGCTCGGAACAATGTAGGTTTCACTGATATCGCCGTCGTCGATATGCCCGGCAATGGCGTGAGCAGCAGCCAGCTTCATCTGTTCATTGATATCGGACGCGCGGGCATCGAGTGCACCCCGGAATATTCCGGGAAACGCAAGCACGTTGTTAATCTGGTTGGGATAATCGCTCCGACCTGTAGCTATAATCCGGGCAATGCCATGGATCTTTTCCGGTCGTATTTCCGGTACAGGATTCGCCAGTGCGAAGACAATGGGATCATCGGCCATGTGTTCGACCGCCTCCACCGGGATAATGTCGGGACCGCTGACGCCGATCAATAGATCCGCTCCCTTTGTGGCATCCATGGCTGAGCCGGATAGATTATCGGTATTCGTGTTTTCAGCCAGCCACCTCTTGCTGTCATTCAGTTCATCCATCCGGTCCCGGTTGATGATGCCCTTGCTGTCGCAGCAGAGAATCGATTTGACCCCGTCGTTGAGCAGAATCTGGGTAATTGCCACCCCTGCTGCTCCCGCTCCGATGATGGCCACGTGAATATCTTTCAGCTCCTTGCCAACCACTTTCAGGGCGTTGATCGTGGCGGCCATGGCAACAACGGCGGTTCCGTGCTGGTCATCGTGAAATACGGGGATATCGAGCGATTTTTTCAGACGCTGCTCGATTTCGAAACAGCGGGGGGCACTGATGTCCTCCAGGTTGATACCGCCGAAACCGGGTGATATGAGCTCTACGGCACGTACAATTTCATCGACATCCTGGGAGTCCAGGCAGATGGGATATCCGTCCACGTCCCCGAACTCCTTGAAGAGCATCGCCTTACCCTCCATAACGGGCATAGCGGCTTTCGGGCCGATATTTCCGAGACCGAGTACCGCCGAGCCGTCGCTGACAACAGCCACGGAGTTCTGTTTGATGGTGAGTGTGTGGGCTTTCTCCTCCTCCTCGGCGATAGCCTGGCAAACTCTGCCCA
The DNA here is from genome assembly GCA_033722415.1 of Balneolaceae bacterium. Lineage (GTDB taxonomy): Bacteria > Bacteroidota > Rhodothermia > Balneolales > Balneolaceae > JAMQKA01. The sequence continues at coordinate 14,033 of JAWVZC010000053.1, forward strand.
CACCAGGGGTATAGGCCATGGAAAGAGCATCACGGGTATCCACCGGTACCTTGTTCTGAATATGGATTTTCCCGCCCAGGTGCAGCAGGAATACGCGATCGGAAACATTCCGTACCATTACGCCTTCAATTTCCTTGATCGCATCAACAATCGCCTGTGCGTGGGAATCATCACGTGCACTTACGGTAAGATCGCGCACCTTGTACTCTCCCTCCACTTTCACCACATCCACGGCACCGGGGTCGCCCTTCTTGTCGGCGATCGCATCCAACACCTGGGCAAGCATTCCGGGTTCATTTTTGATGTAGAGTCGCATGGTAAAACTGTAACTGACACTCGGCTGGATATCACTCATCTGCATACCATTTTAAAATTAACGTAGTTAACAAATTGATCGGATCCCTTTTAGTGGTGAGGAAGTATAAAAAAATATCTCCTCTCCCACATCATGTGAAATTGATCGCGATAAATATCACCTCTCCTGTAACGATCCCCGCATAATCCCGTATTCCCGGTAAACTATGCATAAATCGCCGGTTAAATGATCCATAAAACGACAAGGAGCGGAAAAATTGCCCATTTTGCATACTCGGATATCACATACCGGGAACATGTCCATATGGACCCGCATTGTGATCATTTTTTCCATATCAGCATTGTGCTGTCGGGCAAGCTGCGTGAATCGGGTAACGGGCAGGAAGAGGAGGCGGGAACGTTGAGCGTGGTAACAAAACCACCTGACCAAATGCACAGTAACATCTTCGGTCCCTCCGGGGCCCGCCTGCTGTCATTAATAATACCCCAGGTTTTTCGAACCCGGGAAGAGCACCGCAATTGCCCGATTTCCGACTGGAGGTGGATCCACAACGGGTCCCTCTACCCGGAACTGGTTGCATTGATCGATGCCTATGTTTCGTTTTCCGGGCAATCCCGAGAAGAAGGGGACCTGTTTACCGAACGAATGGAGCTGCTACTGGATGCCATTGCGGGATGCCCGCTCCCACCCCCCGGTAAGCCACCTGCCTGGGTTTTGCAGGTTCGGGACCATCTTCACGATACCTTCCACCGCACCGTTCCGGTCAGCCAAATTGCCCGGATTCACAATATCACTCCCACTCACCTTACCCGCTGTTTCAACCGCTACTTCGGCTGCCCGGTAACCACGTACCGACACCGGCTGCGGGTTAAAGCCGCCGCTGAAAAACTGTGCAACAGCCGTTCACCGTTATCACACGTCGCGCTCGATTCCGGCTTTTATGATCAGAGTCACTTTACCAAAATTTTTACCAGGTTCACCGGAAAATCACCGCGGGAATTCCGTTCCATGGTACTATAGCAACTTTCACCAGCCCCAGCCTGTATATCTGACCAGGAAATTGGTTCGTCAGCAAGGCGATGGGATCATCACAAGTGAAACGGATGGTTATATGGTGAGCCGGTAATTTGCATCTTCAACGCAGCTATCGGGATCATATCGCAGCCTGCGACTTCCCGGGATACCGTATTCGAATATAAATCAAGGCAGCTTATTGTATGTCAGAACATTACAAGCAAGCTGACATAATTTCCGTGAGAACTGCAGACCA
>JAWVZC010000054.1:0-15482 GCA_033722415.1 Balneolaceae bacterium
CGGATACTCGCGCAGGTTGATGTTGACCTCCAGCGTGGAATCTTCCGGCTGATCCGGCAGGTTGATGGTAGCAAACCGAAACAGGTGGTGGTTAAAAATTTCTCGTTGTGCGTCCTGTAACTTCTCCTCAGAAAAAAGTTTTGTTCGTTCCAGTGCCGATTCGCGGATCACATATTGCTCCGAAACGGATCGGGCACCAAAAACATGCACACGGTCGATATAGGTGAGCGGCCCCGGGGTCAGGGTAATCGTCACATCGACCGATGCCTGCAGGGTGTCGAGCTGTGCATCGATGGAAACGTCGGCGAATGCAAACCCGAGGTTTCTGAGTAGATCGGTGTACTGACCGACAATATCGGGTTCCAGGATTGTCTGGTACCGCTCGCCCAGCTGAAAATCTTTCCTCTTCAACTGGCGCTGGTACGATCTGCTCTGCGTGATGTACTCACGGTACTTCGGACTGGTATTAAATTCATGATTGATTTCCCGGATAGTCACCGGGCGGTTTTCCCGAATAACAAACCGTACCACCCGTTTCCATTCGCGGTTGCCAGCGGTAATGCTCGACCGCACCTCAACCTCGGGAAATCCCCTTCGCTGGTAATATCGCCGGATGCGTACGACATCACGCCGTATTTCCATTCGATTCAATTCATGATTTCCCCGTTTCCAAAAAGAGAGTTTTTCCCATGTGGTGGGTGCTTCGGTGGCGATCGCCTGTTTTAAAACGAGATCAGAAAACGTACTGTTTCCCTCGATAACCACTTTCCAGACCTGCGGGTCGGCAACCTCGCCGTTTACCGTCGCCTGCATGCCGGCTGCCGGCTGCACTCGCAGCATCATGATTAAAACAACAACAACAACCGTTACCGCGTGTCGAGTAATATATTGCAAAGGATCACCCAAAAACCCTGGAAAGTGCCGTTAGTAAAGCGTACTTCAATTTGTCGTAACGAATCCTAGTATAAGGCAAAGCGTGTAACACTCAAAAAGGAATTGGTTGTGCAAAAGGAAAAAAGTACATTAGTTTCTTCACATTCAATTCCTGTAATTTTTTTTCGATTGGTAATGAATATCTCTACAAAACTACTGTTGCTGGCTGGTCTTGCCCTGGCTCTCTATGCATGCAAAAGCAGCGAAGAATTCACCGGGTTCTCTTACGATCCTCCGGGAGCTGCAGTCACCTCCGACAAACAGATTACCCCCCAACATAAACGCACTTTTGGCATTATGGAGGAAGGGATCTGGTTTTCGAACGAGTCTCCGGGTACCCGCCTGAACGATTTTTACCAGGTCAACGACACCCTGTACCGGGCCGTAATCGAACCGGAAAACCACCCGATAAACAACAGTCCCTGGTACGGGTTCAAGGCCTGGGCGGAATCTGAGCAGGAGGTATGGGTGGAACTCGTCTACCGGCACGGGCAGCACCGCTACGTGCCCGACCTGAGCCACGACGGCAAGATGTGGACTCCGATCGACTCCTCGGCGTACCGGCCCGATACCACCAACGGCTCGGCGTACCTGCGTCTGGAGCTGGGCCCGGATCCCCTCTGGGTCAGCGCACAGGAGATATTTACCACGGAAGAGTATGACTGGTGGGCGTCCAACCTTACGGAATATCCCTTCGTTACCCGCGATACCGTCGGGTACTCGCATCAGAGCAGGCCGATCGAGAAACTGACGATTACCCAGGCCAGTAAATCGCAGAACCATGGGGTGGTGATCATCACCTGCCGGCTGCACCCGCCCGAAATTACCGGCCAGATCGCCTGCCTGGAGTTCCTGGAGGAGATTACCACCGAGTCGCCGATGGCGGCACACTTCAGAAACCGGTTTGAAGTGATCGCGTTCCCGTTTGCCAACCCTGACGGTGCCGACAACGGGCACTGGCGCCACAACGCCGCCGGGGTAGACCTGAACCGCGACTGGACCGCCTTTAATCAGCCGGAAACGCGGTCCATCAAGAACCACCTGATCACCTATGTAAAACAGAACCCGCACCGGAAAGTGTACTACGGTATCGATTTTCACTCAACGGATGAAAACATTTTCTACCCGATCAATCGCGATATCGATACCTTCCCGGATGACTTTACGTACGCCCTCGTCGATTCAATCAAACAGGCCTTTCCAGGCATGGTGTTCGCAGTGGAGCCGTTCAACACCAACTCTCCCATCACCAAAAACTGGATCTACAAAACCTTCGGGGCCGATGCGGTGACCTATGAAGTTAACGACCGCGCCGACCGCGATTCGCTGCGCGCCGTCGCACGAAAAGCCGCACGTGTCATGATGAAACTGCTAATGACCGATCAACCCTCATAAAAAGGAAGGATAATTTGCCTTTTTATCCTGATCCTGTAAATTAGCTGTGTCTACAGACGTGATAATTATGGGGCCAACGGATTATTCACATAAAATGAAGGAACTCGTCTTAAACTGGAAGCTGCGACTCGTAGTCAGTGCCCTCTTCAGCATGCTTGGCTTTGCCGTGCTTTTTGGCACATTGAGCGGTTATTTCATGGAGGACTTCAACACCCTTGATCAAACTATCGTGGGTGTGGCTGTTTTCGTCATCATGCTTCCGATCTACCTGATCATTGCCGACTTGCCCCAGATTGATGAACACACCATCGCGGAGATGCTGAATGAACGGATCCCCAACCTGGAACACGATGCCTCGCTCATCCTTGCCGACAAGGAGGAGCTTTCGGAAGAGCAGATCGAACGCCGTGAACAGATCAAGACCTATTTTGAAGATGAACAGCTATACCGTTTCCTGCCGAACCAGCCGATTCAGCAGGCGGCCGCCATCATGCTCACCTGCCTTGCACTTACCGCCGGGATCTACCTCTACCTGTAATTGAATCACCATTTCAATCCGGAAATGAACCGGGGGGTGCGGGCTACACTGGCATATTACCTTGTTTTAATTCCCCGGTACGGGCAGATCTTTCCCCGACTTCATAAAGGCTTAATGTTTTATTTATTTCTTATCTTGCAATTTGTCAAAACCGGTAGGAGGAACCGTTCCGCCTCCCCGCAGCCGGTTTGTTACCCTCACAGATACCTTTTACCGAATGGCTCACTCGCACGATCACATACACGGTCACCATCACCACGGTGAGGATACTACCGAGGGACGCCTGTGGATCTCGATCTTCTTGAACCTGGTGATCACGCTGGCGGAATTTGTGGGCGGCATCATATCGAACAGCCTCTCCCTGCTCTCCGATGCCCTGCACAACCTGAATGATACCGCCTCGCTCGGGATCAGCCTGGTGGCCCGAAAGATTTCAAAGAAGCAGGCCAACCGGGAGAAAACGTTCGGATACAAGCGGGCTGAAATTATCGGTGCGTTCATCAACCTGATTACCCTGGTGATCATTGCGCTTTTCCTGGTTAAGGAGGGAGTCGAGCGGTTCTATAATCCGCAGCCGATCGACGGGCTCATTATGTTCATTGTGGCAATCATCGGCCTGCTGGGCAACGTGATTACCGCCGTGCTGCTGTTCAGCAAGTCTAAGGAGAATATCAATATCCGCAGCGCGTATGTGCACATCCTGTCGGATGCCTTCTCGTCTGTCGGCGTCATCATTGCGGGATGGCTTATTCTCGAATACCAGCTTTACATTATCGATACCATCCTGACGCTTATTATCGCCGGTTACATACTCTGGCAGAGCTATTACATGCTGAAGAAAACGATCAACATCCTGATGGAAAGCACCCCGCAAGAGATCAATATTGAGCAGGTAACCGATGCGATGAAGTCGGTGAGCAAGGTGCTTGACATACATCATGTACATGTTTGGCGGCTGGATGAACAGAACATCCTGCTGGAGAGCCACGTTGTAATTGATGAAGATCAGCTTGCCAATATGGAAAAGATTAAATCAAGGCTGAAACAACTTCTGAAATCGGAATACAACATCCACCACTCAACCCTGGAATTTGAATTCGAACCGTGTGAAAATCATGCGGAAATCCCCTGTAACTAGCTATATCAACCCACAAACAGTTTTTGGTTACATGACACGGTACCTGTCACTTCCCGGATATTTAATGCTTCTTACGCTCTCACTGGGACTCATTTCCTGCAACCAGCCTGAAGTTATCAAGGATGTGAGCGATCGGTCATTCCAGTTGCTCGACCAGGACAGTACCGTGGTAACATTTCCGGATGATTTTGCAGGAAAGGTGACGGTACTCGGCTATATCTACACCCACTGCCCGGATGTCTGCCCGGCGATTACAGCCAATATGAAGAGTGTCAGTGAACAGATTGAGAATCCCTCTGACGTCCATTTTGTAGGTGTTTCGTTCGATCCCAGGCGTGATACGCCTTCTGTGCTCGCCAACTACATGAACCAGTTTGAGCTGAACGACCGTCAATTTACCTTTATAACCGGTGATACCGCCACCGTCAATGCCCTGCTCGATACCCTTAACATCTACGCAGCGGTTTCCTACACCAAAACAACCGACGACAGTAACCAGCACTATTTTATGAATCATACCAACCGTATTTCGCTGCTCGACAAGCAGGGGCGACTCCGCCTGGAGTACAGCGGCAGTTTTTCAAAACCTGAAGATATTACAGAAGGAATCAACCGGCTGAGGTAACAGTTTATTCGTAATCTGACGAAATACCGTATTTTTTTCCTGCCAGAGCCCTGCTGGTACCGGTAATGACACTGGTATTGCTGTGTTCCCAGTTTCCCCTCTCATCCAACGGCTATCATAGGTTATTCGGGAACGGGCATCACGGAAGCATGACATGCATGACTGACGAGGTGTGCATGATGGATGCTTCAAACGGAACAACGACGGGATGCAAGTGCCACAGCAATCACGGGGATCGCCCGTTCTACTGCTCCTGCAGTAACCATGGAAGCAGCCAGGTTACGATAATACAGCTCTCAAAAGTTATTGTACCACAGTCCACCGCGGTGACACCCTTCTTCTTGTCTCTATTCGTCTCACTTCAAGATGGTGTTTTTAATCTGCATTCTCCTTACCCGGATATTTTTAAACCTCCCCGATTTACCTGAAAAGGGTCATTAGCACAAGGCAATTCGAGATCCAGCTGACCGGACAACCGGTCGGACAGGTAACTATTATACCCATCAAATGAAGAGGTACCACGTTATGAATTTTCCAACCAAGTCAAGTATTCTGACAATATTATCCTTTATTGTATTGATTCCGATCAATGCCCTGGCACAACCCACGGGTACAATATCCGGAACCGTAATAACACAGGATGACGGCACTCCCATTCGTGATGTCAATGTTGCAATCCGTAACACCAGGTATGGCACCACAACCGATCCACAGGGGATATTCCGGTTGACCGGCATCCCCGCGGGCACATACACCCTTACGGCTTCTTTTATCGGCTATGAACCGAAACAGACCCGTATTTCCGTTGAAAAGGACCAGACCACGGAAGTAATCCTTTCACTTCGTCCCTTTTCGTACCGGCTTTCGGGGATCGCCGTTAGTGCACTTCGGCCCGACCTGGAACCTGAAACCGAACTGGGTGACCATTAGGTCCGGGAAGCCAATCCCAGGGATTCCGGCGAGCTTCTTCGCGTGGTCAGCGGGGTGGATGCCGTACGCCGGGGCACCATAGGAATCGATCCGGTAGTACGGGGATTACGGGAAATCGAAGTCGGCACCTACCTCGACGGGACCCGGATCTTCCTGGCGGGCCCGGGTCGTATGGACTCGCCGCTGAGCCACCTTGACCCGAGTGCCATACAATCGGTGCAGGTTGTCAAGGGCCCCTACGCCCTGACATGGGGAGCCGGTAACCTGAGTGCAATCAAGGTTGAAACCAATGATCTTATAAACATCGCGAGCCGCACGACCCACGGGCGCCTGGCACAGGGTTTAACAGTAACTACAACGCATTTGAGGGAACAGCCAACATATCAGGTAAATTCGAAAAACTGGGTTACTAGGTAAACTCCGCCTGGCGCACGGGAAACGACTTTGAAGACGGCAGCGAAGCAGTCATACCGGCCGATTTCCAGTCCGGTGAAATTCGCGGAAAGATAAGTTATCCCACCTCGCAGCGAAGCCGCCTGACGGCAGGTCTCGGGTACAAGCGTCAGCAGGATATCGACTACCCCGGCCGCCTGCTCAATGCCAATTTTTTCGATTCCTACAATACCTCCGTCGCCTGGAGCTGGCAGCAGATAGGCGCCGTTCTTAAATCGATGGAGTTCAAGGCCTATTACAATGCCGTTGACCATGGCATGGATAATGACGGGAAACCGACGGCACTGCCGATGGAGGGGAGCACCTCTCCCTTTGCCCTGGATGTCAGCGTGGATGCCTCCATAGATGTAGTCGGCGGTCGGGCAGCTTTCGAACTGGTACCGGCGGATTTCTGGTACTTGGAACTGGGCGCTGACATCTATTCTGCCCGCCGCAGTGCAGTTCGTTCCATTGATCGAAGGGATGCCCCCCCTGCCTTCCCGCTGGTTGACCAGATGTGGCCCGATGCCGTGATTACGGATGTCGGCCTCTTCGGGCGGGCCGAACACCATTTGGGAGGATTCTTTACCGCTGCCGGGACGGTTCGCATGGATCTTGTACAGGCCAGGGCCGACGAAAACCGGGTTTCCGATTTTTTTAGGGAGCAGGTTTCAGCCGATCTGGATTATTCCGAATCGAACCTCAATGCAGCGTTTACGCTAAGCGCCAATCCCAGCCAATACTGGGTGATCTCTGCCGGGGTGGGAACAGCAGTCAGGACGGCCGATGCCACCGAACGCTACTCGGACCGTATTCCGGCCTCGAAATCTCAAACCAGTGCCGAGTTTGTGGGGAATCCCTTATTGGCCCCCGAACGTAGTACCCAGGTCGACCTCTGGGTGAAAAGCAACTACCCCCGCTGGGCTTTTTCGTTCAACACCTTTACCCGGCATATGGATGATTACATTACCATCCGGGTCACTGATCTGCCAAAAAGACTACCGCTCAGCCCGAACACAGTATTCCGGTACCAGAACGGGGAAGCAGTTTTGGGGGGGGTGGAAACTTCACTGGCCTACTGGTTAGCCTCATTCCTGAATTCCCAGGTCTCTGTTCAGTATCTCTGGGGCAAGGATAAAACAGTCGATGAACCCGCTCTGGGTGTGACCCCGCTGTCGGTGGATATCAGGCTGCGCTATGATTCAAGGCGAAGCGACCTGTTCCTGGAAACGGTCTTGCATATGGTTGATCAACAGGATCGCGTCGCCTCCTCCCGCGGAGAACGCCCCACCGATGGCTATACGACACTGGATCTCAAAGGCGGAATTCGCATGATGGAACACCTGCATCTCCAGCTCGGGGTCAACAATGTTTTTAATACCCGGTACGTGAACCATCTTAATGCCAATAACCCGTTTGCAGGTATGTCGATGGCTGACTATTCTGGAGTCAGAATTCCCGAACCGGGGAGGGTTATATTCATAGATCTCAGTTATTCGTTCTAACAACGGATGCCAGCTCCGCCGGGCTATAAGTCTGTTGGTACCGACGGAGTTTCCGGTTACAATACCTTGTCTGTAATCTTATTTTTTAGCTATGAAAGTATCCCATATTCTTTTTCTTACTCTGCTGCTCATTGGAATCGGATGTACTCCCGGGGACGAGAACCAAACCGTCAGTGAGAACGTGTCCGCAAATGGCATCGAAATCCGGGAGGCGTGGGCCCGCCCTGCCAAACAGGGCATGATGGGGGGTGCCTACCTGACCATTGCCAACGGCACGGACCGGGCGGATACCCTGCTCGGCTTGTCGACTCCGGTCGCCGGTATCGCTGAAATCCACGAGTCGTACCAGACCGAAACTGGAATGGGTGGCATGCGCCCGGCCGGTAAACTCCCGGTTGAAGCCCGTTCCAGGCTGCAGTTGTCACCCGGCGGATATCACATCATGCTGATGCAGCTGGATCGTGACCTGGGCGTCGGTGATTCGATTCCCGCCACCATCAGGTTCGCCCATCATGACAGCCTCTTTGTAATGATTCCGGTCAAACAGAATCCGGAATAACAATCCGATGCCCCAAGCAGCAGGAACGCTTTTTGCAGGGCTGAGGTTTTGGAACTACAACGCAGTAATCAGAAAAAATCGGGAGGTTTACCATGAGTGGAAAAAATATTTTAATGCTTGTAGGAGATTTTGGTGAGGATTACGAAATTATGGTGCCATTTCAGGCACTGCAGATGGTGGGGCATACCGTGCACGCCGTCTGCCCCGGCAAAAAATCGGGAGATACGGTAAAAACCGCTATTCACGACTTTGAGGGTGACCAAACCTATTCAGAAAAACCGGGTCACAACTTTGCCCTGAATGCGACTTTCAGCAACATCGACCCTGCCGATTACGATGCGCTGGTCATTTCAGGAGGTCGTGCGCCGGAATACCTGCGTCGTGAAGAGGGGGTTCTTGAAATGGTGAATCACTTTGTGAATAAGAACAAGCCGATCGCCGCTGTGTGTCACGGGCTTCAGATCCTGTCTGCAGCGGATGCGGTCAAGGGAAAAACCATCACGGCCTATCCCGCATGCGGACCCGAAATGGAGGCGGCCGGCGCCAATTACAAGGATGTCGACGTGACGGAGGTCGTGGTGGACGGCAATCTGGTCACTTCTCCCGCCTGGCCCGGTCATCCCAAGTGGCTGGCTGCCTTTCTGCAGGTACTGGGCACCAGGATCACCCACGAAGAGAAAGTAGTGGCCTAAACACTGCGAATATTTACGGATGCTTCCGCCCCGCAGCTACTCGTTAACGGGCGGAAGCATCCGTTTCATTTTATTCTGCCCATCTCACGAAAGGTACGGTACACTGTTACCTCTCGGATACCTCCATACGCACCGCCGATCACATCTGCTCAAGACAAATTTGTTTACTACCCGCTCTCTTTCTTTATTGCACTGTTGGACAAATACAGTAAATCGATTTCGGAAATGTTACATACCTCCAGTTACCGGACAATTATACTAGGTTGTATCCTGCTCTGTTTTTGGGGTTGCCAGGCATCTGAGAACAATCAGAACACCAGTACGGCAACCGATGGAAGCCGATCTCCTGAGCGACCTGATACTGTTCGTACCACTTCGGAACCGTTTGTGGAATTCAGCGAGGAGGCAATATTGGGGGGCAATATCTACATCCCCGTATACTCACACATTTACCAGCATAATCAGCAAAAAACATTTAATTTGACGGCAACATTAAGTGTTAGAAATACCGATCTTAACAATGCGATGACCCTGAAAAAGGTATACTATTACGATTCTGAAGGGGATCTCGTGCAGAAATTTCTGGATGAGGCAACATCGGTACTTCCCTTATCCTCTCTGTCTTTTGTGGTCGAAGAGGAAGATCTGCGAGGGGGTGTGGGTGCCAATTTCCTTGTTTTGTGGGAGTCGACAACCCCGATCTCAAAACCAATTGTCGAGGCGGTGATGATCAGTACCACCCAGCAACAGGGAATCTCTTTTATAAGCACCGGGAGAACGATTCACTCGCTGAACCGGGCAGAATAACCTAACCCGTTACCGACCCCTTCAACATCACGTATTCCGAGGTAATCTTTGTATGGGATCCATATTCAGCCAGGTTCGCGTAATTTTATTTGCCTGTCAAAGGTAAAAAAACAGCATGCTTAAGATAGTCGGTATCGCAAGCTTTTCAATTAATCCTGCTTCACCATACCCATTCGAACAATGATTTTAGGCGTCGGTCTGCCCTTTTTGAACGAACTTGTTGCACTTTTCCTGGTAAGTGTGGGGATAGCCTACCTCTGCTACCGGCTCAAGCTGGTGCCTATAGTCGGTTTTCTCATTGCGGGGGTCCTTATCGGGCCGAATGCGCTGGCCGTGGTGCCCGACCAGGAACTGGTGGATATCCTGGCAGAGATCGGGGTAATTCTCCTGTTGTTTACCATCGGGATCGAATTTAGCCTGGAGAAGCTGAATCGTATTCGAAAAGCAATTGTTATAGGCGGGGGCATGCAGGTTTTGGTTACGGCCGGTGCTGTCACCGGTTTGCTGGCCGCTTTCGGCGTCGATTTAAACTCGGGCATCTACACCGGGTTTCTGGTGGCCCTCAGCAGCACGGCGATCGTACTCGGGCTGTTGAGTCAGCGCCGCGAAACCGATACCCCGGCCGGACAGCTCTCCCTGGCAGTGCTCATTTTCCAGGATCTTGCAATCATCGTTATGGTGCTGCTGGTCCCGATCCTGGCGGGCCAGTCCGATTCCGGCCTGGACGTGTTGTGGATCCTGGGCAAGGCGATCCTGCTGATTGCGCTGGTCATTGTGCTGGCGCGCCGTATTGTGCCCTGGATTCTCGAGAAGGTGGCGAAAACACGAAAGCAGGAGCTGTTCCTGCTCACCGTAGTGGCGATCTGTTTCGGAACGGCCGCACTGACCGCGGTAGCCAATGTAAGCCTGGCCCTGGGTGCCTTTCTGGCGGGGCTCGTGGTGAGTGAAAGCCACTTCAGCGAGCAGGCCCTCAGCGAGATACTGCCGTTGCGCACAATATTCAACGCGGTATTCTTTGTTTCGGTCGGGATGCTGCTGGATATCAGCTATGTCCTGGACTACCCCCTCATCCTGCTCGGTACCGCCGCGGCGGTCATCATGCTCAAACTGCTGATCACTTCAGCGAGTCTTCTTTCACTCGGTTACCCGGTACGTATCGCCGCTGCATCGGGGCTGGCCCTGGCACAAATCGGGGAATTCTCGTTTGTTCTTGAGCGAGCCGGACGGGTGGCGGGCATTACCCCGGCCGGCATGGGTGAAATGGGATCACAGACGTTCATTGCAGTATCTGTGCTGCTGATGATCCTGACGCCCTTCCAGCTAAAGTTTGCCTCCGGATTCGGTAATATCCTGTCACGAACGCCGCTCAGGCACTTGGGGCAGGACAGCGAGCTGCCGGATCCCGGAGAGCAAAGCTCGCTGGAAGACCATGTCATTATCGTTGGATACGGGCCCGCCGGCCGGCGGTTGGTAACGGTATTGCGAGAAACCGGGATCCCGTTTGTTGTCATTGAGATGAATCCCGATTCCGTTGACGAGATGCGACAGCAGCAAATTCCGGCTATCTACGGGGATGCCAGCAGCCGGCACATCCTAGAGATGGCCGATATCGAAAAAGCGAAACTGTGTGTCATCGCCATTAACGACCCCTCGGCCAGCCCGAGGATCATCAAGGCCGCCCACTACCAAAATCCCACCCTTCAGATCATCGTGCGTACCCGTTATCTCACCGAGGTTGAGATGCTCGAAAATGCCGGAGCCGACATCGTCATACCGGAGGAGATGGAAACCACCGTTCGTATTTTTTCGCAGGTTCTCGGGGCCTACATGATTCCCGAACAGGAGATTGAACAGCAGATACGCACCCTCCGCGCCGAGGACTACAAAATCCTTCGCGGCAGTATCCAGGAAGCGCACCTGATGGTACTTCAGGGCCTGGATGAAGAAGGACTGCACACCCGGGCCGTGGCCGTTCGGCGGGGATCACCCGCAGCCCACAATACGCTGCGTGAACTCCAGCTGCGCAACCGGTACGACCTGAGCGTACTGGCCGTCCGCCGGGGTACCAAAACAATCGGAAACCCGGACGGGGATTTTGTCGTGGAACCCGGGGATCGGCTGGTTCTGGTTGGAACGGCCGACCAGTTCGTAGCCAGTGCCGACCTTTTCCGGGAAGAACCGTCCACGAATTAGCCTCCCCTTATGGCCTATCTCTCTATTCAAAATATCACGTTTGGGTACGACAAGGCAGATCCGGTAATCAGCGGGTTTTCGCTGACCATTTCAAAGGGGCAGCGGCTGGCCGTCAAGTCAGACTCCGGAACAGGCAAAACTACGCTGCTGCGCCTTCTGCTCGGGTTTGAGATCCCCCAGAAGGGATCCATCCTGTTTGAAGGCACCCCCATTCCGGATAATCACTACTCTTCTATCCGACGCAGCACCGCCTGGCTGCCGCAGGTTCTGAATATCGGTGACGGAACCGTGGATGAAGTTATCGGGCGGATATTTGAATTTGGCAGGAATCGCGGCAAGAAACCGCGAAACGAGACCATATCCGAAACCCTGGCAGCCCTGCACCTGCCCGCCTCAATCCGGCAGGAGGCATTTCGCGACCTTTCCACCGGGCAGCGGCAGCGGGTGGGACTGGCTCTCTGCCACCTGCTCGATCGACCGCTGTTGCTGCTGGATGAACCGACCTCCGCACTCGATCGCACCGCCAAGCAGAAGGCGATTGACCTGCTGTTTGCAGACCCGGGGCGTACCATCATTTCGACCACCCACGACCCGTTCTGGCTGGACCGTTGTGGCACCATTATCGAACTGGATAATCGCTAGATCTCAACCTGTATCGTGCAACCAACCATGTACTGCTACACGCAGATCCATTTTCAATGGGTGTTTGCAGGTACTTTTACCCTGAATTAACACAAATGGAGAAATGGAAATTATCGACCTGAGCTGGTGGCAACTTGGAATCGGGTTCCTGATTCTTCTGCTGCCGGCCTATATCCTCCGCCGATACCGTACCGGTCTGAACAAAAAACTGGGTATCGCCACCCTGCGTATGACCCTGCAGTTGCTGTTTGTGGGATATTACCTCGAATTTCTCTTTGAGCTGGATAATCCGTGGATCAACACGGCCTGGATTATGGTCATGGTGGGTGTGGCCGACCTGGCCACGATCGACCGAAGTGAACTGAACCGGCAGTGGAAACTGGTGCTGCCGATATTCGGGGCTACGTTTTTTGGGATTATCCTGATCGACCTCTTTTTCCTCGAACTGGTCATACAGCTTCCCAAATTCCTGGCGGCCCAGTATACGATTCCGATCACCGGCATGGTGCTGGGCAACTGTCTCCGAAGCAATGTCATTGGCATCAATGATTTTTACTACAGCCTGAAGGAGCAGAAGGAGCGCTACCAGTTTTACCTGGCTTGTGGTGCCACTCGCCACGAGGGTCTGTTTCCGTTCTTCCGGCGGGCACTGAAACGGTCCGCAAATCCCACGCTTGCCACCATGGCCACAATCGGTCTGGTTTCGCTCCCCGGCATGATGACCGGCCAGATTCTCAGCGGCAGCACGCCCATGACGGCGATCAAGTATCAGATCATGATTATGCTGGCGATCTTTTCAGGTACCGTACTCTCCGTGTATCTCGGTATCCTGTTCTCCAACCATTTTGTGTTCCGGAACAACGATATGCTTGACGAGACTATCCTGAAAGAGTAGGACCGCCGGTCATCCCACATAACGCCTGGATTCGTTCTTGTTAACAATCATGCCGTACCGAGTCGGAGTCTGCTGTTTCGGAACCGTCTTAATGTTTTGGGTGTACACTTTCTTCCTGACAATTCAACATTCCTACCATTTTTTCTGTTATCTTACAAACATCATCAGGGATATGGTACTACAACCGATTTAACCCAACCACGTTAGCTATGAAAACGTCACACTGGTCTATTCTCATAATACCGTTATTGGCTTTCTTCGCATTTTCTGATGCAACGCTCACCATCACCGAATGGCAGGTACCGTGGGAAGACAGCCGCCCGCGCGATCCGTACGTGGCCCCCGACGGAGATATCTGGTTTGTGGGCCAACGCTCGCATTATGTGGCCGAATTCGATCCCGACAGCGAAGAATTTCGTAGGATCGACCTCGATGACGGTACCGGTCCCCATACAGTGGTGGTTGATGACGCCGGCAATCCGTGGTACGCCGGTAACCGGGCCAATCATATCGGCAAAATCAACCCGAAGATCGGTGAGATCACCAAATTTATGATGCCCGATGACAACAGTGCGCGGGATCCCCACACCATGGCGTTCAACAGGGAAGGCGATATCTGGTTCACCTCGCAGGGGGCCAATTCGGTAGGGTATTTTGATGTGGAAACCGGCCAGCCCACCGTCATTCCCGTACCCACTCCCAGGGCACGCCCTTACGGGATCATCATGGACAACAACGGGGAACGACCCTGGATCGCGCTGTTCGGCACCAACAAGCTGGCCACTGTCGATCCCGAAACGATGCAACTTTCAGAGATTGAACTCCCCGAAGAAGATACCCGGCCCCGGCGCCTGGCACAGACCAGCAACGGCAACCTCTGGTACGGGGATTACGCACGGGGATACATCGGGCGATATAACCCGGCGGACGGTACCGTTGAGGAGTGGCCGCTGCCCTCCGGGCAACGTTCCCGTCCCTATGCGGTTACGGTTGACTCGCAAGACCGTTTTTGGGTCGTGGAAACCGGAGTCATGCCGAACATGTTCGTGGGTTTTAACACCAGCACCAATACGTTTATCAGCTCCACCCCGGTCGAGAGCGGGGGCGGTACCGTGCGTCACATGGTATTCCATGAACCGACCAACAGCATCTGGTTTGGCACCGATACCAACTACCTGGGGCGGGCCGTTATCACCGAATAACAGCGACTTGCCGCTTGAATCAAATACCGGAACGCGAAGCAGGATATTGCCCGGGTGATAACCGGTGACCATGAATCCCGGCTTCTGTATTGCCAAAATATACCTTCCCTTTCATATGATCAGAATAGTTCTGATACCTGCGTTCACGCTTCTCACAGGCTTTTGCTTTGGTTTGGGGGACGACACGGGGAGAGATCAGGTTCTAAAAGTTACGTCAATGCCGGCTTCCTCGTACCCGGAACATCTGACGGGTGCATTCACCGGGGGATTCGGCGAAGAGACCTGCCGAAGCTGTCACTTCGATTATCCGCTGAATTACGAGGAAGGCGCGTTGGTTGTAAGCGGTTTGCCTGTTACCTATGAGCCTGGAAGAAGCTACTGGATAACCATAGCAGTATCACGTCCGCAACTGGCTAAAGCGGGATTCCAAATGACAACCCGGTTCAAAAGCGGCAGCCAGGCCGGTCGATTCGAGCTACATTCCGAAAGCGTTCAGCTTACAGACACAGTTTCAGACAGCGTTCAGTACCTGCAACACCCGGCATCGGCCAGTGATGCAATTGTTAGAAGTTCAGATTCAGGTACCGTAAACTGGCATGTCAAATGGGTCGCTCCCCGAGAACCGGGAATTGTTTATCTGGATGTGTCAGCCAACGCCGCCAACGGCGACGCATCGGAATTTGGCGACTATATTCTTAACACTCGCATAATTTTGTATCCTGCACAATAATTTTTTTTAAAAAACGCTTGACTCTCTACCATGGTACAGGCCTTATATTGTTACTGCAAAGTAAGTTGAAATATAACGGAGAAATCAGTTATGCCATTTAACAAAGGAGAAGTCTTTGTTTGTCCCGACAAAAACTGTGGCTGCGAGCTTACGGTAACCAAGGGAGCGCCCGAAAGCTGCAGCGGCCGGCAAAATCCCACATGCTGCTGCGGTAAAACCATGGTGAAGAAAAAATAGCAATATTAGCCACGGGGTGAATTGCCCCC
>JAWVZC010000055.1:0-15460 GCA_033722415.1 Balneolaceae bacterium
GGTCTACCGATTGTTGAATGGCCTCCCATCCGCCCACGGCGTAGTAGGAAACCGGGATTCCGATAAAGATCAGTCCCGTCATCAATATAGCCCATTGAATGGTGTCGGTATAGATAACCGCTTTCAGGCCGCCGAGTACGGTATAGAGTACCGCAACGGTACCCATTATGATGATGGCGGTCTGGAGATCCAGGTTGGCAAAGGTACCGTTGGCAAGCTTGGCGCCGGCCAGTATCTGGGAACTTGTAAATCCGGCATATCCCACGGCGGAGATGATGCCAGCAATCAACGCCACCCGGGCATTAAAATAATGCTCGAAAACCTCCGGGAAGGTGTATGCCTTGTCAAACACCCTGTTTCCCTTGACCTTTGGAATAAGGAACACCGCTGCCATCCAGGCTCCCAGCAAACCGGTAAACAGCATCCAGGAGCCGGACATACCGAGGACGAATCCGAGACCACCCAGACCGATCGAAAATCCCCCGCCAACATCGGTGGCAACGACAGAAAGCCCGATATGGAGGCTGTTCATTTGACGTCCGCCGACATAGTAATCGTCAGCGCCTTCATTTTTACGGAAGAAAAAGAAACCAAAGCCCAACAGGGCCAGCATATAGAGAATAAAAATGGACAGATCGATCCAATGCATGGGGCAGGCGTTAGACTAGATCGTTAATTAGTGCGTCGAGAAGCTTGATCATTAAAAATTATATGGCTGATTTCTTCAACTACTGCGACTTGTAACAAAAAAGGGACGTTTGTGATTCAGAATTCAACCTTTCTGGGCGGGCAGTATGTTATGATCGTGCTTCCGTGTATATAAAGCGAAAGTAGTGGCGGGGGGAGGATTCGAACCTCCGACCTTCGGGTTATGAGCCCGATGAGCTACCAGCTGCTCTACCCCGCGATGAAGTGACTAAATATACGGGTATTTGCTCCCCCATGTCAAACGGGAACTATAATTTCATTACGACTGATAAATGGGGCTTTCGATCAGACGTTGCCTACCACAATCGCGATTCGGAATTGTCGTCACCTGTGATCTCGCCTGTGCTGGCGGTTTCCTTCTCTCGGTCGGTTGCCTTCGGATCTCCCTGCCCCGGGCTCTGGTAAATGACCTGAAAAGGGCTCAATCTTCTCTGCCCGTTTTTGGGACTCTCCGGGTTTTCTTCCTTCTCTGCATCAGTATTCACTTGCTGCTTGCCGTTCTGATGGAGTCCGTTTTCGGCAAGGTCCATGCGAAGCTTGCCCAAATGTAAAGCGCCCTCCTCCACGAGATATCTCCTGGTAGCTATTTCTCCTTTCACGACCGAACCCGCTTTGAGCAACACCTGATCTGCTGCATGGATTTCACCATTCACGGATCCCTTCAGAACCACCTGGTCCGTACTCACTTCACCCTCGAAGACGGTGTCCTGGTCCAAATAGATAAATCGTTCACCCATTACTGCTGAACCCTCGGTTCAAACGTTATGCCTTGTTAATCAAGGATGTCACTTCCTTGCGTAGTGCGTTGCCAACGACTCTCCGATCTCACATCCTAAACAAGATGTTTACGTACCCCGCGGGTAGGAATGTCAGGCTATCACTTTATAGAAAAGAATATCAAAAATTAAAACGAACATTAAAAAAATAAACTAGAAAAAAATATTAATTTTGATTAATAGTTAAATGAGTTCTGGTATAGGAAGCAAAAATATTGAAACAGATAAACAGGCAGCGGAGTGGCCGGCGGGTTCCTGCTTATTTTCGGTTCGGTTGCCCCCTCCTGGCTTGCCCATTATGATGCCGGGTGACTGGAATTTATCCCGGTCGCACGCAGGTATTTTAATCGGTCAACAGCCGTGTCTGAATTTGGGAATGGGATGAGTTATGGATCATTATTGCCCAGTTCCTAACCATAATTTCAAGCCTGATAGGCAGCTGTTCCCCTGATCAGACTGAGCTATCCCGGATTTCGTAACACGTAATCTGTCGTCAGCTAGGTGCCATGCAATAGCCAGGATAACGTCCCAAAAAACATTAGGAGTATTGTTTGCAATATGTTTGTCGGAATTACGGCGCTGATGGCCCCATCCCGACATACCTCACACCCCGATATATGCAATTGTCACTACATCTTGAGATATGTATTTGCCTGCCATTAGGTCATACCATTAGCATGAAAATAGTTGCGAGAGTTATACGGTAGCAGCAATAAAAGCCCCCATACCCGCTGAATTTGCCGCACAGAGAATATCCTCCGGGGTATTGGAGTTTCTGCACCGAAATATCACATTCATTACAAGAGGCGGCAGCGAGAACGACTTCCCGATAAAAAAAGCCCTGCCTCCCCTTGATGATTTTCACGGGAAAGCAGGGCATTTAAAAAGAGGTGGTGAAGCTGCATCTACCAATGCAGCGACCACATCAATACTTATTCGTTGCCGGATTGTTTCGAAACACAAACCAGGGTATTGGCATTACCCAGGTCAACACCTACGGCAACATCGTCCTGTACCTGCTTTTGCGTATTGATGCAGTACCCGCGAACAGCCATAGTATGCGGGTTATCGGGCACGATAACATTCAGGATATTGTCGAACTCCATCTTGATCTGGTTGGTCAGATCTCCGAAATAGGCTCCGCCCCCTACCACATACAGCTTGTTACAGGTTTCGAAATCGGAATCCTGGAATGCATTTATAAGGGCCGGGCGCACAATATTATTGTAGTACGATTTCAGTACCCGCTGTCGCAGCGAGGTGAGATCGACCATCCGCTTGTTGATGTTGATCTTTCCCTTCTGAAAAGCCACATTGAGTTGGTGCTCTGTTTTAAACCCGAGATAGTGTTCTTTCTGCAGCTCATCCTCCATCAGGTTGATGGCATATCGGATACCGCGTGTACTGATGGCCGTCCTGCGAATGATTCCGCTGCGGGTGCTAACGACACCTTCACACGAACCGTACCCCAGGCTGACCACAAAAAAGTCATCCGTTTCGGGTACTTCCCCGTGGCGTAGTGCGATGATACTGCCCGCCACCTCAGGGATAACAAAAACCTGGTTCAGTTTTACCGAAACCGCCTGCTTGCCTGTGGCCCCGTTCATATTAAACGTGGAGCTGTCGTACACAATGTCGTAGGTTTTGGTGAGCTGCTGCTTCGCTGTGTTTTGATGCATCTGGTACATGGCAAACGGGAAGCCCAGGGTCAGTGAAAAGTTGTTCCCCGCTTTTGTCTGTGCAAGCAGCAGCGCCGCACGGAAAAGCAGTTCAAAATCAAGTTCGCCCGGTGCACAATTGATCAGCCGGTGAGGAGATAATCCCTCCTTCAGCGCCAAATCCCCGATAATATACGACTCATCATTATGCTCAATCTTCAGACCATCCACCAAATTATTGCTTACCCCGTTCAATTGAGCCCGCGTGGACTCAAACACGCTCGGAAAAACTGATATATCCATCATGATATCTCCTCTGTATTTCGTACTGAGAATCTTTTTTAGACTGTTTCTGTTCTAAATTTTGCCATGTTTAGTATAAGAATTTTTTATCAAAATGCTACTAGAATACCTTGAAAACCGCTTTTTTTTGCCAATCACCGCCGGTACCGGCCGGTGAGATGATCACGGTTTCTCAAAATGTTGCATCAAGGACCAATTTTAACTTATCCTTTTACAAAACGAAGCCAGCATCGTAACTTCCGGTCAATCTTTAAAGGACATTGGTTTCCACTATGAACAGTACTCAGAAGTCAATAGAACTTGAAAACAAATTCGGGGCCCACAACTATCATCCCCTTCCGGTGGTACTGGAAAAGGGGGAAGGCGTTTTCGTTTGGGACCCGGAGGGAAACCAGTATTACGATTTTTTGTCAGCCTACTCGGCGGTAAACCAGGGACATTGTCATCCCAAAATTATCAGCGCGCTGGAAGAGCAGGCAAAGAGGCTGACCCTGGTTTCCCGGGCTTTTTACAGTAATATGCTGGGAGCCTATGAAAAGTATATGCACAAATATTTCGGGTATGACAAGCTGCTGCCGATGAATACCGGTGCGGAAGCAGTTGAAACATCGATTAAAATGTGCCGAAAGTGGGCCTACGAGAAGAAGGGGATCGGACCCGACCGTGCCAAAATCCTGGTGGCCAAGGGGAACTTCCACGGTCGCACCACCAGCATCATCTCTTTTTCGAATGATGCCAAGGCGCGTGCCAATTTCGGACCTTATACCCCTGGATTTGAATCGATTCCGTACGATGACCCGGGTGCCCTGGAAGATGCCCTGCAGGACCCGGATGTGGCGGGATTCCTGGTAGAACCGATACAGGGTGAGGCCGGGGTGGTGGTCCCTTCAGAAGGTTACCTGCGAGAAAGTTATGAATTGTGCCGAAAGCACAACGTGCTGTTTATTGCCGATGAAATTCAAACCGGTATCGCCCGCACCGGGCGTCTGCTGTGTGTTGACCATGAAGATGTCCGTCCCGATATCGTTATTCTCGGGAAAGCCCTTTCCGGCGGCGTGTACCCGGTTTCTGCAGCGCTCGCTGACGATGAGGTGATGGAGTGCATCCGACCGGGGGAACACGGTTCAACTTACGGTGGCAACCCGCTGGCCTGTGCGGTGGCGATGGCTGCCCTGGACGTTGTCAGGGAAGAAAACCTGGCTGAAAATGCCAAACGACTGGGACGAATATTCCGGCAGGAGATGGAAAAGCTGATTCAACAAACCAACCTGGTCACCAAGGTTCGCGGCAAGGGACTGCTTAATGCCGTGGTCATCAACGACACTCCGGACAGCGATACGGCCTGGAACCTCTGTGTTGAGCTCAAGAATAACGGGTTGCTGGCCAAACCCACACATGGTAACATCATCCGATTTGCCCCGCCACTTATCATGACCGAGCAACAGCTTCGTGAATGCATCGGCATCATCAAAAAAACGGTCCTCGAACACCAGCAGATAGCTATATCATAAATGCACCAGTCGCAAGCCGGGTCCCTTTTCTATGTCCGGATCGGCCCTGCCGCCGGTGACACTCCGATTCAATGTCTGATTTCTGCCGATTACGGGATAACATCTAAACCCGGATCAACCCGATTCAAAAGGGAGGATGTAATTTTTCCTTTAAACTTGTCCATTGGGCCTGGGGGATGTAAAAAAAACGCATGGTTAAAGGTCTCTTCACGATCTCTATGACAGCTGCGCCTCGTCCACAAACTATTTTCCCGGCAAACAATCCTGGCTAAAAACCGGCACTAATCTGAATAGCCGCAACATCATCACGCAATTCCGATCCATCATTGCGCGACAGAAGGTAGGAGGCCTTCAGCGTAATATTTCGCTTCAATTTGTAACCCAGTACCATTTCCAGGCGCTGCTTGTCGGGCGTCGGCTGACCGGTAATATTTCGCGACTTCAGGGTGATCTCCCCGGGCAGGAACTGTTCATACCGTATGGCGCCGTAGCCACCCACCCAGAAGGGAAAACGGACTTTGGCCTGGGCCATGTAATGAGAAACATTATTTTCGATATCATCTTCCACCAGGTTTCCCGATCTGTCGATCCACGGCGAATCCCACCGGTTAAACGTAAACTGAAACAACAGCTGGTAGTAGCTGTGGGAAAATTCGGTATAGACTGAGATAATCTGCTGCAGGTACGCGGAAAGTCGGCTGTCATTCAGGATATCATTAACAGGATCATCAACCATATACGGACCATTGGCATAAGAGAGACCGGTCCTGTTCCAGATAACCGGTCGGACTTCCAGATCAGCCACAATGGCGGGACGAACATGCTGTCCCAGGTCGGCATAGCTGGACACCGATGTCAGGGTGGCCGCCAGCCGGTAGCGGAACGTTTCCCGTTTTGTTACGCCGCCGAGCATCACTCCCTGGGAATAAAGGCGCTGGTACACCATCGCCTGCCCCGGAACATCATCGTACGACGTTGCGGAGAACACATAACCCCGCTTGCGATCCACCGGCATATTCCATACATGTGAAAGGGGCATATGTACAAACGAATGTTGTGACGAAAGAATAAGCTCCTCAGCACGTCCAAACGGGGTTATAAATCGACCGGCGGTTACCGTCACCTGTTCACTCGGCATCCAGTTCAAATTGAAAGAGGAGACAAATATATCACTTCGCCGGCCGGTGTAGTAGTCGGATTGCAGAGCCCCGGAAACATACCACCGATCGGAGAGTGATGCATCAATAAACAGGCGAATGGTCGGGGTATAAACCATCCATTTGTCATTCGGTGTCTGGTTCACTGTGGCATCGGAATCAGGTCCCCCTTTGCGCAGTTCAAAATCGGCAAGACCGCCGATGGCAACCTGGGCATTCGACGGGCTGCAGGTTATGGCGACCAGCACCAGTATGAGTGAAACGGTTATGTTGCAGTACCTCATGGCAATGAGTTGGCTGTTTCGGGAGTCAACCGGGGTGCCCGGCGATGTTCAGAGAGCTGCTTGCCCCCTTCTTATTCTCCTTTTCAAATGATACGGTAATCCTGGTACCCACCCCGGCCCCGGTATCAATATCGATATCGGCGCTGAGCTGTTTTGCCAGTATTCTGACAAGGGTGAATCCCAGGGTGTCACTCTCTTCATAGGAAAAATCATCCGGGAGCCCCACTCCCCGGTCCTCGATGACCAGTGAAACCGTGTCTTCGTTTTGTTGTAGCCGTATCATTATGGATTCATCCCTGCCCTGCGGGTATGCGTGTTTAAACGCATTTGTTACCAGTTCATTGATGATCAGCCCGCAGGGCACGGCCTGATTTACATTCAGTTGCACTTCATCAATTTCCAGTTCGATCGGGTCAGAGTGCCCGTTGCTCAGGTAAACGTTCCGGATAGAACCGACCATCTTGTTCACGAACTGGTGGAACGACAGGTTGTTGAAATCCTGTGACTGGTACAACATTTCATGCACCGTTGCCATCGAGTGTATGCGGAGCTGGCTGTTTTTCAGGATCCGTTCGGTATGGATGTTATCTGCATTCTGTGATTCCAGCTGCAGCAATCCGGTAATGACGGCGAGATTGTTCTTTACACGATGGTGTATTTCCGCGAGAAGGATCTCCTTTTCCCGCAAGTTCTCACGGATATTGGCAACCAGCTTGTTAAATGTTTCTGTTAACTGCCCAAACTCGTCGCGGCTGACAACCTTCACCGGGTGCTCATAATCGTTCTGTTCGATCCGCCCGATACCTTCCAGCAGCAGGTTGATGGGCCGGGTAAAATTATTGGTAAGGGTGATTCCAAGGATTACGGCCAGCACGATGCCACCCAGACCGATTATAAAGATCATTTGCTGCAGAGCCCGGAGGGGATTCAGGGCCTCGGTCAATGATTTGCCTATCGTATAGTACCCGGTTATGGCGGCATTCGTATTTCCCGGGTCCCCCATAGGCAGGATATACACCAGCCAGCGGTCGTTTTCCAGTTCCATCTCAACCGTAGCCGCCCGGCTGCCACCGCCTGCAAATGTTTCCCGTATGGTACCGGCAAGCTGAGTGCGATACGCATCGGCTGCAGAAGGCACGGTGGTAGCCAACAGGTTTCCGTCCACTACGTATGAGACCTCATACTCGATCAGTTCGGCCAGCATTTCGGCTTCGCTGTTCCGAATGGGGTACCCGAGCGACAGCGCCCCGATAACCTGGTCCTGTATAAACACTGGTATGGTAATAACGTTATAATACTGTTCCTGTTTCTCCCAGATGTACGATTGGGATGGCGCCCCCCCGTTCAGTGCAGACGCAACGCCCGGACGGTCCGTGAACGAATGGTCCGGCAGCACTGCATCCCGCAGCTGTCCCAGGGGCCTGCCCTCCCGGTCGAACACCATTACCAGGCCGATCGAATCGGCCGCTTCCGAAAAATTGCCGGCCTCCCCTTCTACAGCGATCATCGGGTCGAAATGCAGCAGGTCAACCAGTTCCTGTTTTATCTGATTCTCAACCGTATTGACATCACCGGTGGATATGGCAGCCTTCATGTATGGCATTTCAGCGACCAGTGTAGCCGTCTGGTTGAGCTGCCGAAACCGGATATCCTGAAGCTGGCCGAACACCTTGCCCGCCTCCCGGAAGTTGGCATCGATGTCGGAACGTATTCGATTATCGATGGTTCTGCTGACAGATAATAACACAACGAGGAGTACCACCAGTGCCAACCCGACGAAGCCGGCAAGCAGTTTCCAGCGAATCGATAAGTTGGACAGATCCATCACGGAGCTCCCAGTCTTATGGTCTGTAGCGTGATTTTCCTGGTATTCATGGCGGATATCTCCACCGAAGACTCGCGATTGCCAACAGCATAGAAATGAATCCTGTAATCGCCCTGCGGGACATCACGGAACATAAATCCCCCGCTGCCCTTCAGTTTTTTCCACTTCAGGGTGCGGTTCGGCAATACCTTGACAACAGCATGCATGCTGGAATGAATATCACAGAATATATCCACCGTTCCCGGTTGATCAAATTGTACATCAATATACTCTTTCGGGGAACGTCGCCCGACGTCAAACCTTTTTACCGTCGAAAGACTGAAGACATTATGGTAAATGGGATCCGAATTTTTGATTCGTACCGTACCACCCCGCACAATCGGCAACAGGCGGGGCTCAAAATGTTTGTCGACCTGGTTGAGGATCTTTATCTGTGATTCCCTTTCGCCCCACTTCCCGGTCTCGCCCACCGCTTCAATCCATACCAGGATTTCATCGTCACTGCTCTCCGGACCCGACCTCCCGGATCCGGGCACACCCCGGTATCCTCCGCCTTGCAGTGAGGTCCTCACCGACTGACGGGATTCAAGAACCACCTGGCCCTCGATTATTACGCTCTGGGCTGATAAACTGACCGGATCCCCCAGTGCCAGGCCGATCAAGGTATACCACAGGCAAGACGCTGCACCCCTAATCAGAGCCGTTTTCGCTGAATAAAACCCCAACATGGTCGAATGCTCTCAGTTTTCGTTGAGCGTAAATACCCGTCGCAGATGTACCAGAGATATTAATAATACCTAAGCAAACGTGGTGAATTTATTCGGACTTCTCAACTCCTTTTTCGACAATATGCAAAACAGGTCGGGACCGGACGTCGATTTGACAGCAGCGAATTACTGACCGGGTTTTCTCACAAGAAATTTTTTCTTCCGTTAGGCCTCCCGGCAATGGCGCAGGAAACGGTACGGTTGCAGGAGGAGTCTTTGTCGGTACAACGAAGCTGAGTGGAACATTTCGCAGCGTTTGACACCCTGTTAAACCAGGCTGTTATACTTAACTGCAACTCTCTGACTAGTTAACGAGTTAAAACCATTTAACTCATTTTTGTGAGAAATACGGGCTCATTCCCTTCACCTGGTTCCTCACGCGTTGAAGTTCCGGCGGGATGGTCGGCATTTAAAAAAACGGCTTTCCCCCGATTGGAAGAAAGCCGCATGTACTGATGCATTTGTTGTGGCGGGGGCAGGATTCGAACCTGCGACCTTCGGGTTATGAGCCCGATGAGCTACCAGCTGCTCTACCCCGCGATGAAGGCTCCAATAATACGTTTGACTTGGGTTATTGTCAATAGTAAATTTGCATCTCTTCTCGTTAACCTTTTGGAATCGATGGGCAAATTCCGCCTTCGAGATTAAACAAGATTTACAGCAGATATATGTCAGCAGAAAGACGCATTACACCCCGACAAGTACACGATATTCTCAAAAAACGGATCTTGGCCGACGGCTATGATATGGTATTGGACCTGGAGAACAGCAATGGTATGTACCTTCACGATTCAGTGAGCGGTGCAAAATACCTGGATTTCTTCAGTTTTTTTGCCTCTAATCCGCTCGGCATGAATCATCCGTCACTGGCCAATGATCAATTTATCAATAAGCTGGGCCGGCTGGCGGTAAACAAGCCCTCCAACTCTGACGTGTATACCGAGGCGATGGCCGAATTCGTCGACAATTTTGATCGTATCGGCATACCGGACTACCTGCCGCACGCATTTTTTATTTCGGGTGGGGCCCTGGCCGTGGAAAATGCCCTGAAAGTGGCATTCGACTGGAAGGTGCGTAAAAACTTTGCAAAAGGACATACCGAGGAAAAAGGACACAAGGTCCTGCATTTTGAGAAGGCGTTCCACGGCCGTACCGGATACACCATGTCCCTGACAAACACGGATCCCACGAAAACGCGGTACTTCCCGAAATTTGACTGGCCGAGAGTGAGCACTCCCCATATGATATACCCGGAGACCCCGGAGCGTCTGGCAGAGGTTAAGAAACGTGAGACCAACGCTGTGAAAGAAGCGGAGCAGTATTTTGAACGCTACCCTGACGAGATCGCCTGCATCATTATCGAACCGATCCAGGGAGAAGGCGGTGACAATCACTTCCGCCCGCACTTTCACCGCGAGCTGCGCCGCCTGGCGGATGCACACGAAGCCCTGCTGATTTATGATGAGGTGCAAACCGGTGTGGGTATGACCGGGCGATTTTGGGCGCATGAGTATTATGTTAAACCCGATATCCTGGCTTTCGGCAAAAAGGCCCAGGTGTGCGGAATCCTGGCAGGACAACGGGTAGATGAGGTGAAAGACAACGTATTTTCTGTATCCTCCCGGATCAACTCCACGTGGGGCGGCAACCTCGTGGATATGGTCCGTTTCGGTCGAATTCTGGAAGTGATTGAGGAGGAAAACCTGGTTCAAAACGCTGAAAAAATGGGTGCCTACCTGCAACAAAAGATCGGCAAACTTGCCGAGGAGTACGAGCAGGTGAGCAACCCGCGGGGGAAGGGACTGTTTTGTGCCATCGACCTGCCCTCGACGGAATTTCGTAACCGCTTGAAACAGACCTGTTTTGAAAACAAGCTGCTGATCCTGGGATGCGGCGAGCGAACCATTCGCTTCAGGACGCCTCTTACGGTCACTGAAGACCATATCGATGAAGGAGTGCATATCATCCGGAAATCGCTGGACACCCTGTTGGAGAAGCGCCCCCTGGAGCCTGAAACCCTCTGAGTTACCCCCGTTGATTCCTCTGGGTGCCGAGAAATAGCTCCCGATTCTTCGAAGCATCACCTCGAGATAAATGTCGGATGCCCTTAAGCAGTGTTATCACCAATACTCCCGGTTCCCGTGAAGCAACGTCATCATAGCATCGCTTTGCCGGGCATGCCGTCACTTCACAACTTTATCCGTGCATTGTTAACCAAGGCGCATCTTTCAGTGGCAGCTGACCTGGAGACACCCTCTATCCAACGAGTCACGATACCAGGCGACGGGCATGCATTTTTGCCGAATTTTACCTTATCTGTTGCAAATCAATAATCAGAATGTTACATAGAGGGGAACGAAAGGGATATATTAAAATAACAAATGGGGAATAATTATGGCCTATATCGATATAAAAAACAAAAAACCCGGAATTGTGGGACTGCTCGAATACAGCCCGGAAACCGCCAAGCCGCTTGGGGAGCTGGCGGAAACGTTACTGCGGGGACCGTCGCCGCTGTCCAGCGGGGACCGCGAGATCATCGCCTCCTACGTCTCCTACCAGAACAGATGCCATTTCTGCCACACCTCTCACGGAGCATCGGCCGCTCATCACCTCGGGGAGGACCTCTCTCTGATCGATGATATCAAACAAGATCTTCAGGACACCGAAATCACACCCAAACTGCGTTCACTCCTGGATGTCGCAAAAAAAGTACAGAAAAGCGGCAGTGAAGTAACCGAAGAGGATATCCGCCGCGCCAAAGAAGCCGGGGCCACCGATCGCGAAATCCACGACACCGTGCTCATTGCAGCGGCGTTCTGCATGTACAATCGGTACGTTGACGGTCTCGGGACCTGGGCTCCCGAAGAGAAGGAAGCCTACGATGAGATGGGAAAAATGCTGGCCGAGGAAGGCTACATCCAAAAATAGTGTCAGCCGGTGACGGCGTTGGGCTATTTCAGGCACTCCCGGCCCGGGCAGCCGGCAGCGATATCTCGAGGAAGCCGTATAAGACCTGACCTGTTCCAGCCGATTGCCATTTACGATCACCTAAACAAGCTGGTGCGACTCCGGTTGAATCACAATTTCGTTCAGTACTGACTGCTCTGGCTGATTTGCAGCATAATAGACCGACTTGGCCACCTCGTCGGGCTGCAGCATCTTGTCTTTCTGTACCCGCATATCCACATGGTCGCTGTCCCACATCGGGGTAGCGACCCCACCGAGGTACATCAGTGTAAAGTTGATACCGCTCCGCCGATGCTCCTCCACCAACGATTTGGTAAATCCTGTTACGGCATGTTTAGTGGCGGCATATACTGAAGCATTTTTCATCACATACTTGCCCATGGTACCGGGAAACATGATTACCTGTCCCTGTTTCTCGGTCGCCATAAACCGGACCACCGTTTGTGTGACCAGGAACGTACCGTACACATTGGTATCGATCAGATCACGGGCGTCATCCGGTTTGATGTCGAGCAAAGGCTGAATGATGGCAGTGCCGAAGGCATTAATCAGCACATCGATCGGGCCCAGGTCTTCGGTAATTTCGCGTACCATGTTCGACACGGAAGCGAGGTCCGTTACCTCAATACTGATAACATACGCCTCTCCACCGTTGTCATTGATCTTCTTGGCCACTGATTCCGCTTTTTTGGTATTGCGGGCCGCCAGCACCACCCGGGCCCCGGCGCGTGCAAACACCCTGGCACATGCACTTCCGATGCCGCCGGATCCGCCCACAATCAGTATAACTTTGTCTTTCATAGCCTGATATTTAATTCATCATTCAATTCTGCACCACAAATAAGATTGCCGGGTAAATCGTTCACCCTCCGGGCATCTTTTCCCTTCCCCCGTACAGGAAATGGATGGGTGAATGGCCGGGACTGCTGCTTTCTGTGTACTCCTTCCTGACGAATACTGCCCGCAGCTGTGAATCAGCAGAGGATGACTCTGAAATCAACCGCAGAGTTAACTAACGAAAACGGCCCTAAACCGGATATCTCACAAGTATTTTTGATATATTCCTGTACCTTTCTGAATGACAATAACTTATTCAATTTTTGCCGCAAAATTATCAATACAGGCTGTAAAAGACTGCGAAATTTGCTCTTCAGCTGCGTTGCAGGACAAATCGCCTGCTTAACGTACCAACCTGCGTCTGCGCGGTCATTTGACATACACCTTGCTGATAAACAAATTTCTTGGTGAGAAATCCGGGCTATACCGGCATCACGCGTGCTTCAGCACCTGTACGGATTCCCGGTACCGTTAAAAAAGATGGGGGGCGTTTCGGATAACCCGGCCAGCTGCATATCTGCTTTTGTGATATCAATATAAGTTCGGGGACTACTCCACCGGACTTCGCATGGCAACCGGCAGCACGCTCTCATAGATCGCTTCCATCGCCTCCACCGAAAGGTCCACGGCATCATCGATCAGCAGCGTATCACCGGAAACGGAACCGATATGGTAACAGGGGATTCCCGAATTGCGGAAATGCGCTTCAAACGGGGCTTTGCCATCAGGGGCAACCGATACCACCACACCCGACTGCGCCTCGGAGAACAGCTTCTCAAGGAGATCCCCCTCCAGCTCCTGGAGGGTCAGCTCGGCGCCTTTCCCGGAAAACAGGGCCATTTCAGCCAGGGTCACGGCCAAACCGCCGTCTGAGACGTCGTGTGCAGCGGTAACCAGCCGGCTTCCGATTGCTTCAAGAAGAGTTGACTGCAGGTCCGCTTCAAACTCGAGATTAATTTCGGGTGTATTTCCGGTAGTGAGGTCATGTACCACACTCAGGTACTCCGATCCCCCCAGCCCGGACCGTTCTGCCCCGACGTAATAAACCAGGTCACCCTCGTTCTTGAACCCCGGGGTCATCAGGTGTTCTTCAATATCCTCGATCAGCCCCAGCATGCCGATGACCGGTGTCGGGTATACGGCCGCCTTGGGATTTTCATTGTAGAAGCTGACGTTGCCGCCCGTAACCGGGGTATTAAAAATCCGACAGGCTTCGCCCATACCCGCCAGGGCCTCTTTAAACGTGTAGTACACTTCCGGTTTGTACGGGTTCCCGAAATTGAGGCAGTTGGTGATGGCTACCGGCTTCGCCCCGCTGCACACCACGTTTCGGGCCGATTCGGCCACGGCGATTTTCCCCCCGCGCCGGGGATTCAGGTATACGTACCGCCCGTTGCAGTCGGTTTTGACCGCCAGGCCGCGGTTGGTTCCCTTGATTCGGACCACGCCAGAATCGGTTGGTCCCGGGCGGTTAACCGTGTTGGTTCGCACCATCGTGTCGTACTGCTCATACACCCAGCGCTTCGACGCGATGTTGGAGGAGCCGAGAAGTTTCTTCAGCGTTTCATTGTGGTCATCCGGGTGATCCAGGGAGCTGATATCAAAATTCTGCACCTCGTCAAGGTAGTCCGGTCGCCGCGACTCCCTTACGTACTGCGGTGCCCCGCCGCCCAGCACCAGGCTGTCGGCCGGGATGTCTGCTTTTACCTCGCCGTCCTTCAGGTAGGTCACATTTTCACCGTCGACCACCTCGCCGATAATCACGGCGTTGAGATCCCACTTTTCATAAATATCGATCAGTTCCTGCTCGCGACCTTTTTCAGCCACTACCAGCATCCGCTCCTGGCTTTCCGACAGCAACAGCTCATAGGCGGTCATCCCCTTTTCGCGCTGGGGCACCTTGTCCAGGTCGATCCGCATGCCGCAGCCGCCCTTGGCGCTCATCTCGGATGAGGAACAACTGATGCCCGCCGCTCCCATATCCTGGATACCGACGATGCCGCCGTTTTTGATCGCCTCGAGCGTGGCCTCCAGCAGAAGTTTTTCGGTAAACGGGTCGCCCACCTGCACGCTGGGCCGTTTATCCTCGCTCTCCTCACTGATCTCCTCCGAAGCAAAGGTGGCCCCGTGGATGCCGTCGCGGCCGGTGCTTGACCCCACTATGATCACGGGATTGCCCGTTCCCTTTGCCACAGCCGAAGCGGTCCGCCCCTCCTTCACAATACCGACACTCATGGCATTGACCAGCGGATTGCCTTCGTATTTCTCATCAAAATAGATCTCGCCGCCCACAGTCGGTACACCAAATGAGTTGCCGTAATCCGAAATACCGCGAACCACGCCATCCAGCAGGAACCGAACCCTTGGGTTGCTCATCTCTCCGAAACGCAGGGAATTGAGACTGGCAACCGGGCGTGCGCCCATCGTAAATATGTCGCGGTGGATGCCGCCCACCCCGGTAGCCGCCCCCTGGTAAGGTTCAATGGCGGAGGGGTGATTATGACTTTCAATTTTGAAGGCACAGGCCAGACCGTCCCCGATATCGACGAGGCCGGCATTTTCTTCCCCTGCTCCCACCAACAACTGGGGGCCCTCATTGGGCAGTTTTTTAATTTCCAGGATGGAATTTTTGTAGGAGCAGTGCTCACTCCACATTACGGAGTA
>JAWVZC010000056.1:0-15391 GCA_033722415.1 Balneolaceae bacterium
GGGGGAACAGGCGGTCGAAATTGTCAAGAAAGAGAATCCGGACCTGATGCTACTTGACCTGATGCTGCCCGGCATGAGCGGGTATGATGTCTGCAAAAAGGTTCGAAATATGAACTACACCTTCCCGATCATAATCCTGACCGCGAGGGACCAGGAGATCGACAAGGTAACCGGGCTGAATATCGGGGCCGACGATTACATGACGAAACCGTTTGGAGTTAAGGAACTGCTGGCCCGAATCCAAGCGCGCCTGCGACGCTCCGAAACCTACTCAAAGATAAAACCGATCAACGATCTGGAGCTGGAACCGGTTACCCTGGACCTCAAAAATGCCCGGGCCATACACCCCGACGATGAAGAAAAAGAACTTACCACCCGGGAGGTCGAGCTTATACGCTACCTGGCGGCACATGCCAACGA
The DNA here is from genome assembly GCA_033722415.1 of Balneolaceae bacterium. Classification (GTDB taxonomy): domain Bacteria; phylum Bacteroidota; class Rhodothermia; order Balneolales; family Balneolaceae; genus JAMQKA01. Next base: position 421 of record JAWVZC010000056.1, read on the forward strand.
ACCTGTATCGCGGGATGCGCTGCTGGAGAATGTCTGGCGATATGAACACAGTACCAATACCCGAACAGTGGATGTGCATATTTCGAAACTGCGATCGAAAATTGAAGAGCATCCGGACGACCCCCGGTACCTGGTTACCCTGCACGGGGTGGGATACATGCTGAAGATCGAGTGACCGATACGTGTACTCAGGATAAATTACTACTTGCAAACTGACCAGATAATGTGCGTCTGCCACCCGATGTCACACTTTCTGCTGACAAACCCAGGTATTACATCTGCATAATGTAGGCACCGGTGACCCGACAACTTGAGCTGATACGGATAGATTCCGCCCGGTTATCTTCGAATTCCCGAAGCCCTGTTACTCTGGTTCCAGGGCACCTCAAAGACAACACAACTCCCGCAATCAAATCGCTCACCTCACAGCGATACCCATTTTTCGGTCCCCCTTTGTCGAACAGGCCTTATCGGAAACTATTCCAAAGCTTCACGAGACAAAGCCTAACTAATTACCGTGATCTCGGGATAAGAAGGTACGTAGAACGTTATAAATTAATTTCTATGTTGATGGCGTAACATTATGGATGGGATCTCTCCACTCCATCCCGAAATACGCGGGATTCCGGTCCAGATGACAACAGAATTTGCGATTTTGATTTCGAAATAAATCCAACGGCGTCATTTCGAGCGAAGCGGTGACGCTTTTCCTCCGCGCAGTCGAGAAATCTCATCCCTCTTCCCAAGCTTACAACATTAAAATTTTCCCAATCCTTATCCCGGATTCACACTAATTAATTTAACATAAATTTAATATAGTACTTACTAAATAATGGTTATTTAATTTATTTACTAAATTAATTTGGTAATAAATGCTCTTTACCTTATTATTCTCATCAAATTGAAAACGATACATTATAAATTATAAATGAAGCAGAGCAAGTATACCATTGCGGGAGTGATATTTCTTTTGCCGGTGATGATGCCCGGTCAGCTTTTGGCTACTCCGGATTCGGCCGATACCCTTGCCAACAGCCTCTTCATCGCCCAGGGTGGCGGCAAGGATTTTATTGATTTGTTGTGGATTATGGTTGCCGCTTTCCTCGTCTTTTTCATGCAGGCGGGCTTTGCCCTTGTGGAAACCGGGTTTACCCGGGCCAAAAATGTAGCCAACATCATGATGAAAAACCTGATGGATTTCGGGTTGGGAAGCATCGTTTTCTGGGCCTGCGGCTTTGCAATAATGTTTGGAACCGATATGTTCGGCTTCTTTGGGAGTTCCAATTTCTTTCTCTCCGAGGCCGTAACGACAAGCGGGCAGCTTGACGCCTGGATGTATGGTAACTGGTTTTTCCAGGCGGTGTTTGCTGCAACAGCGGCTACGATCGTCTCCGGGGCCGTGGCCGAACGAACGAAATTTACCGCTTATATCATCTATACCGTGTTCATTACCGCATTCATCTATCCTGTTGTGGGGCATTGGATCTGGGGCGGGGGCTGGTTGTCTGATCTCGGATTCTACGATTTTGCAGGTTCCACCGTCGTTCACAGCGTGGGTGCCTGGGCCGGACTTGTGGGTACCATACTCCTGGGTCCCCGCATCGGGCGATTTGTGAACGGCACTCCGAAATCGATTCCCGGCCATAGCATGGCGCTGGGTACCCTCGGGGTCTTCATTTTATGGCTCGGCTGGTTCGGCTTCAATCCCGGAAGCACCCTTGGTGCTGACTTGTCTATGGCTCGAATCGCCGTAACGACAAACCTGGCAGCCGCCGGAGGAGCGGTTGCCGCCATGGCAGTCGGCTGGTACAAGCTCAGCAAGCCCGACCTCCGATATTCGCTCAATGGAGCCCTTGCAGGACTGGTGGCCATCACGGCCGGCTGTGCGGTTGTTTCTCCCCTCTCCGCACTGGTTATCGGGGCTGTGGGCGGTACCATCATGGTGTATGGATTGGACCTGCTGGAGTATTTCCGCATCGACGACCCGGTAGGTGCCATACCGGTACATGGATTCGCCGGTGTGTGGGGTACACTCGCGGTTGCCCTTTTCGCCCAGCCGCCTTACAGCAACAATCTTGTGGGACTATTTTTCGGCGGCTCGGCGTACCAGCTGTTTATCCAGTTGCTGGGTACCGTTGTCGTATTTCTGTGGACGGCAGCCTCGGCATATGCCGTATTCAAGGGTATCAAAGTATTTCACGAACTGCGCGTGAGCGCCGACGAGGAGCTGCACGGGCTTGACAAAAATGAACACGGTATGCGGGCCTATCCCGATTTCTTTGGGGTTAATGACGCCCGTGAGCTGATGGATCTTGAAGCTGAAGAGGAGCTGAATTTAATCAACAACGCCATCCTTCCCGTTGATATAGACAAAGCCGACTCTTAATTCCCGGGAGTTGGCACTTTTCCCTCATAGCAGGGTCGGTTACCCTTCCCGGCCCTGCTTCCCACCTACTCGTTTCCACTCTTTCCGGTTACCTGTTCTTTAATCTTCTGCAGCCGTTCCCACAGTTTGCCCTCCCGCCCGATCTGGCCCGGGTCGTACCAACCCGAATCGTTTAAATCTTCCGGCAGGTACTGCTGTTCGATCCAGTGATGCGGGTAGGAATGCGGGTATTGGTAATCGTCGGAGGCGTTCTTCTTATCCAGGTATCGTGCTTCTTTAGAGTTGGCGGTCTTGTCACGCAAATGTGGCGGCACCGGTTGGGTTCCCCGGTTTTTTATCTCGCTTTGCACGGAAAAAATTGCACCGGTACTGTTACTTTTTGGTGCAAGTGACAGGTAGATACAGGCGTGGGCCAGGAAATAGAGGCCTTCCGGCATGCCGCACTTGGTAAACGCCTCGTGGGCGGCGTTTACCATGGATAGTGCGTGGGGATCGGCCATTCCCACATCTTCCGAGGCCAGGATCAGCATGCGCCGGAATAGGAAGTTGGGATCATCGCCTCCCTCCAGCATCGATGCCATCCAGTAGAGGGCCGCATCCGGGTCGGAGCCCCGCATCGACTTGATGAAAGCGGAGGCGTAGTGGTAATGCTCGTCACCGGTACCCTGGTAGCGCACATTGCGCTTCTGGATACACTCCCTGGCCACTTCCAGGTCGATATGAATCTTCCCCTCATCATCTTTCTCACTGGAAAGTACCGCTACTTCCAGGGCATTCAGGGCATTGCGTATGTCGCCGCCGGCATATTCCGTCAGGTGCTTCTTCGCATCTTCCGTCAGTTCTACAGGTTTGTTGCCCAGCCCGTGCTCCCTGTCGGCCAGCGCTCGGTCTATCATCGTCCTGACATGATCCACCTGCAGATCGTAGAGTTCAAAAAGCTGGCACCGCGAGAGCAGCGGATTTACCAGTGAGTAGTAGGGATTTTCTGTGGTGGCCCCGATCAGCGTTATCACTCCCGACTCCAGGTGCGGCAGCAGCGCGTCCTGCTGTGCTTTGTTCCAGCGATGGATCTCATCCACAAACAGAATGGTTTTTTTGCCGTTCATCTGCTGGATTTTCTGGGCCCGTTCCACGACCTGACGCAGATCTTTTATGCCGTCGAGTACGGCATTGAGCACCTCGAATTTGGCATTAATTTCCCGGGAGATAACATGAGCCAGCGTGGTTTTCCCGGAACTCGGGGGGCCGTAGAAGATAAGTGACCCGATCACCCCGCTCTCGATCATGCGTCGCAGCATCTTCCCCTCCCCGACGATATGATCCTGCCCCACAAATTCATCGAGTGAATCGGGCCTCATCCGGGTGGCCAGCGGTTCGTGGGGGTTGGTAACCGATCGCTTGGCACCCCCACCGGTATTCGCATCCCGCTCCTGTTTCTCTTCCTCGAAAAGGTTCATCAATATGATGTTAATGATAATAATGGCATGAACGGTGATTCTTCACATAAAGCAGCGTGCCAGAGCACGCTACGTTGAAAAGTAACAATTACAGCGGCAGGTTATCATGTTTTTTCTGGGGAACCGAGTCCACTTTGTTTTCTGAAAACTCCATGGCCCGTATCAGCCGTTCACGGGTTTCGCCCGGCAGAATTACATCGTCGAGGTACCCGCGCTCAGCCGCCTTGTAGGGATGCGCAAACTGTTCCTTGTAATATTCCACCAGCTCTTTCTCCTTTTCCTCGGGATCGTCGGCATTTGCGATCTCCTTGCGGAAGATAATTTCTACCGCGCCCTTGGGGCCCATCACGGCAATTTCCGCGGTTGGCCAGGCCACGTTGAAATCTGCACGAATATGCTTGGAATTCATCACATCGTAGGCCCCGCCGTATCCCTTGCGCGTAATAACAGTCATCTTGGGCACCGTGGCCTCGCAGAACGCGTACAACAATTTGGCCCCGTGTTTGATGATGCCTCCCCACTCCTGGTTGGTACCCGGGAGGAAACCAGGTACATCCTCGAATACAAGCAGGGGAATATTGAACGCATCGCAAAACCGTACGAAACGCGCACCCTTTACGGAGGCGTCGATATCCAGCACGCCCGCTAGGGATAGCGGCTGGTTTGCCACCACCCCGATACTGCGACCATCGAGGCGTGCAAATCCCACCACGATGTTGTCCGCATAGTGCTCATGCACCTCCATAAATGATTCCCTGTCGACGATACCCCGGATTACATCCTTGATGTCGTACGGTTTGTTGGGATTCAGGGGCACTATTTTATCCAGTTCGCCGGCTTTGGCGGGATCGGGATCTTTCGGTTCCCCGCGAGGGGGCTTTTCTTCACAGTTGAGCGGCACATATTCCATCAGGCGTCGAATATTCTGCAGGCAGAGGGCGTCATTCTCTTCGGCAAAATGCGCCACCCCGGATTTCGAACTGTGGGCATTCGCTCCCCCCAGCTCCTCGGAAGTGACCTCCTCGTGGGTCACTGTTTTTACGACATTCGGGCCGGTAACAAACATGTAGCTGCTGTTTTTCACCATAAAAATGAAATCTGTCAGAGCCGGGCTGTAAACCGCCCCGCCCGCGCAGGGTCCCATGACCGCCGAAATCTGGGGAATTACGCCGGAGGCCATGCTATTTCGCCAGAAAACTTCCGCATAACCGCCCAGTGACGATACCCCCTCCTGAATACGGGCCCCGCCCGAATCATTCAACCCGATAATCGGAATCCCATTTTTCATCGCCAGGTCCATAATTTTGCAGATCTTCTCGGCATGGGTCTCTGACAGAGATCCTCCAAACACGGTGAAATCCTGGCTGAATACGTATACGGGGCGTCCGTTTATCTTGCCCTGCCCGGTTACGACCCCGTCACCGGGAATTCGTTTTTTGTCCAGTCCAAAATCGTTGCTGCGGTGTGTTACGAAGGCGTCGATCTCATCGAATGTACCGTCGTCAAGAAGCAGATCGATGCGCTCGCGGGCCGTCAACTTCCCTTTGTCGTGCTGTTTCTGAATCCGCTTTTCGCCGCCTCCCTTTTTAGCCGCTTCCCGTTTTTGCTTTAACTCTTCAACCTTGTCTTTTTTGCCCATTATGTATGGTATGCGTTTTTAATTTGTTGGTTACGGTTCACAAACAGCTTTTTGAAGGCAATACCTTTATATCATTATATGCCTGAAACGTACGTAAGTTTTTAGAATAACGCGTTTAGCGGTTAAAAAGCAGCCTGTATGTCATCCTGAACTTGTTTCAGGATCTCGCAAGGCCGCTGCCGTTGAGTTCGGCTCGCAACAAATCAACGCTCACTACCACCGCGAGATCCCGGATCGGGGTCCGGGATGACGCAGAGGGCATTTCCTGGTTCGTTGCCATCTAATCTAACCACTTAACGCGTTTAGAATAGTATTCCCACATCGATCTCCAGCGAGAGAATCCGTCAGTTGCAAACAGCACAAAATCAGCAAGGAGACGAAAAACCGGAACAATCGGGATGTATTCTTCACGCCGACTCCGGAGTTATGCGCCATACGGAATCATGGCCTTACTGACGACCGCATCATTCCCGGTTTTGTCGCACGGTACCGTGCCGACAGGAGGGTGTGAATTTCGCCTAGCTGGAACTGGCCGTCTCGATAAAATAGCTGTGCAGCCGGTCGGTGAAATCTACGGCTACCTCCGAGTACATATCCACCAGGTTTCGCTTAAATACCTCCTTCTCGATATACTGGCTGGCCGATCGCCAGTCGTCCCTGGCTGCGATATCTTCCAGTGCCTGTTCGTAGGCCTCCTCGGCGCCCCGAAATATTTCCTCCACGAATCGATCGCGATCATTTTCCAGCAGTTTCATCAGGGCGTCCATCTGCTGACGGTCGGGTTTGTCATCGCTCGTCAAATCGATTAGGGGTTCTTCCTCATCATCAGATGATTCCTGATCCTCCTCGGCCAGATCCTCATCAGATACGAACGTCCTCCAGATCGGGGCATCCTCTTCAGTTTCGATATCGTTTTCTTCACCCGTATCCTCATCCACCCAGCTCACCTGCTGCTCGATTGTCGGGTCACGATGCCGATCCTCCTGCCGGTCCCGCTCCTGGTCCCTGTCGTGTTCCGTCTCATTCTCCTCCCGGAACAGGTTAACCAGCTGGCTTGATTCCTCCTCCGGCTCCCGATCCCCGGCCTGTTCCGGCTGATTCTCCGTGTCCTGCCGGGACCGTGATTCGATATCACCGCTTCCCATCTCCCCGTGCTCTTCGTGCGGTTTCCGGTGTTCCGGTTCCGCCTGCTCACGGTCCTCCGTCTCGGAAAAAATCTCGTTCAGTGCGTTTTCAGCCGCATCCTGGTCAAAAGGCCGCAGGTTCTGCTGTTCCTGTTCCAGATCATTCCGGAACAACGTATTCAGCGATTCCCCCTCGTCGGAGTCACGCTGTTCTGAATGGGTTTCGGTATCAGCCTGTGAAGCGGAATCAAATTCCCCTCGTTCAACCGGTTTTACGAGTCCTTCCCAGCTGGTATAGGGCGGTTTGGGCCTCTCTTTTAACGTCCCAAAGAGCTCACTCTGCTCCTCATTGTCGGGCAGATCCGGTGTGGAGAGCGCTTCAATTACCTCGGAGCGATTCAGTGTTCGGTTCATCATGTCGAAGAGCCGGGCCATCCGCGGCCGATTCTTATCCTCGAAAAAGAGACGCAAGAGGTTTGAATCGACCTGTTCATCGGTGAGGGTAAAAAGAGGTTCGAGCATCTGGGCCCAGTTCAACGGGGTATATCGCTCAGTAAGGCGCTTATCAGCCTGGGCCACAATGTTGGCACACTGTATTTTTGAAAGCTCAAGGTAGTTCTTCCGCTCCATATACCGCGGAAGCAGGGAAGCAAAGTGGCGATACACGACTACGACATCCAGCCGGTCCACCAGTTCGTCATAGGAGAGTATCTCATCCGCCCCGAAGATCACCTCGGGCAGGTTTTTCCGTGGCTGAACCAGGATCTCCATAATATCGCTGATCGCCGTTTCCACCACCGGGTACGCGTAACTTTTCGGAAGGCGCGCCTGTGCACGGATGGCACTGACAAACTGGTCCCACGCCTGCCGGACAGTCTCTGATTCCATATCGGCCCAATCAGTGTCGGGGAGGATGATCGATTCTGCGAGGTTTCGCTGCAGTTCAACCCGCACTCTTTTCACCACAAAAAGGGGAAAACCGTGGTGCCGCAGGTCACCAAGTTTATAAGTCTCGTACTCTTTCGGTAACGTTGATACGAGCCGTTCCGATATATGTTTAATCGTTTGTTCCATATTCGAAGTTTGAAATATATAGTCTCAACGGAGGTAACACAACCATATTTGAGACGGTATGGCAGATAATTTTGGCCTAGCCTAGGAATTGTGCTCAGACCTCGGACCGGCATTAAATAATGAACTCGCTCGGTATTGCCAGGTTATGCTTTGCCGCAAATCCCGGTTTGGCAATCCCGGTATCCTGAACGCCCTCCGGCAAGAGCAGATTGGAGTTTGTGATTTATGCTCCCCTTTTTACCTTTGATGCATGATTTCAGTTCAGGCAGAAAACTTATCAAAACGGTTCGGATCAACCCGGGTATTCGAGAATCTCTGTTTCACATTTGCATCCGGTGTGCAGGGGGTGGGAGGTCCCAACGGTTCCGGCAAGTCCACCTTGCTTCGCTGCCTGTCGGGGCTGCTGCGGCCCACGGGAGGAACCGTCAGTTGGCATGTTGGTGACCATACCCAAGCGCCAAACAGTATTAAAAAAGATCTCGGTTATGTGGCCCCCTACATAAACCTGTATCATGAGCTGAGTATTCGGGAAAACCTCGAACTAATTCTGCAGCTCCGAAAACAACAGGTACCGGAAGATCGGATACACTCCATAAGCAGCCGGCTGCAGGTAGACGACCTGATGAGTACTGCATTTGGCGACCTTTCAACCGGTCAGCAGCAGCGGGCACGGCTTACCTGCACCCTGAGTTATGACCCGGCCATCCTGATACTGGACGAGCCGGGTGCAAATCTGGATGAGCAGGGACGCCTGGCGATCCGGAATATACTGGACGAGTACCGGAGTCGAGACCACGACCGGATGGTACTGCTGGCCACCAACAACCCGGATGAACTCTCTCTGGCCGACTCCGTATTTCTTCTGGACGAAAACCAGCCCGGTTAGCACTGCTCGCCCCGGCAACATTCCTCGACATTGATACCGCAGTGAGCGCACTGCCCGTGGCCGTGTACCCAAACGAGCGGTGCCTGGACACCACAATATGTGCACACCCGGCTCTCCTTTGGATTCCCGTCGTTCGTGCTGTCCGATTCTTTCTTTTTACCCGGCATGGTCGGCAGTTTATCTCATTTCGGTTGTTTCTTCGTAAACCACTCCCAGATTTTGTTAGAGCGTCCACCAATCGGCATACTGGAAACTGGGGAACTGTTTCATCTGCTGCAGGTTCGTTATCTCCTCTTTTGATCTCCCCGATTCGATACCGGATTCCACGTGTTCAACCATGGCCGCAAGGTAGTCACGCATAACAAGCAGATCAGAACGGTTCCCGGTTACCCCAAATTCCGGTTTGCCGTGGCCGAAGATATAAATTGCATCGCCCGGGAGATCGTCAGCCACCGTTTCCAGGACTGTGATCCAGTTGTGCACCGAAGCCCCGGAGGGCCGGTCGGTATAGGGATTCATCCGGTTGAAAACCAGGTCTCCCATATGGGAAATATTTGCTTTTTCAAAATAAATAACCGTGTCGCCGCCGGTGTGCGCAGGCCCATAGTGAGCGAGGTGAACCGTTTCGGTCCCGAGCTCCGTTTTCCAGGTATCGCTGTAGGTGGTTTCGGGGTAGGCGGTATTCGGCGTGTCGGCATCTTCATTACTTTTTTCCATCAATCCCGGAACTTCCCGGTGAGCTACCGTTTGTTCGGCCCGGGGTTTAAAAACCGGGTTCCCTCCCACATGGTCGCCGTGGTGATGGGTGTTAATAAGCAGGTTCAGCGGACTGCCGGTTCGTTCCTCAAGCCCTGCAAGACAGTTCCGGGCTGATTCCGGATACTGGGTATCGACAACCGCAAATGCATCGTCGGCTGCCAGCCAGCCGATGGTGCCACCGCGCTCGGTATAGATACCGACGTTGCGGCGCAGCGGTTGAAACGACCGCTGTACTGGTGTGTTTCCCCATCGTTCCCGAAACGGAAGTGCGGCACCGGCCACAGCCAGTGCAGCATGTTTAAGAAAGGTGTGACGATCCATAGATACTCCTTGTTTTTAGATTTCAGGTTACCCCGGTAACCGTGAGTGGGGTTCCATCTGTCAGGGAAAGTGAAATCATATTCCAAATGTTCCCGGGCTGCCAGTCGGAACCTCGAAACTATTTCGTATAAACCCGTTCCGATCAACCTATGCTGCCGGTTCGGGACCTCTTTTGTTCGGGGGGAGCTTTAACAGGCATAATGTCATCCTTTCAGAATGACGGCCCTCTCCTTTCTTAAAAAACGGAAGTTGTGGGTTCTCCCCATGGAAACCCGGCAGCGGGTCACACATGCTACAGGTCCAGGTCTTCCCGAATGAGCAGCAGGATGGCACCGTGGGGGATGATGATGTATTTTTCATTTTCGAATTCAATCTCATGCGACTGACTTTTTAGAAAAATGGCAAGATCCCCCTTTTCTGCCTGCATCCCGATGTAATTTGTACGGTTGTCATCCTCTTTCCAGGGTTCGTCGTAATCCTGTGACGGTATCGGGTAACCGGGTCCTGTTTTCACCACATACCCGCTCTGTATCTCCTCTTTTTCTTGCACGGTGGCCGGTAAAACCAGCCCACTTTTGGTACGAGCCTCCATTTCCCGCGGTTTGATGAGCACCCTGTCGCCAACAACAATAAATTTATCAACTGAATTAAGATAATCCTGAATCATTTGGAATGGTAACCTAACTTCAAATTTAAGCTAATTAAACCGATTGTGAACTATTTTCGTTTGCATTCCGTATGTGGATATGTTCCGCTGCCAACAAACGGCATACATCGAAAGCGAATATAGATTCTTTTTATGGAGAACACCAACCTGAACAACAAAGTGTGCCTGATAACCGGTGCAAATTCCGGAATCGGAAAGGCCACAGCCCGCAAACTAGCTGATATGGGGGCGTACGTCATCATGCTTTGCAGGAACGAGGAACGGGCGGACGCTGCCCGGCAAGATATCATTGAACAAACCGGAAATGCGGGCGTGGAGCTGCTCATTGCCGACCTGGCTCTTCAGCACGACATCCGGCAAGCGGCCGAAAATTTTACCAACCGGTTCGATCAGCTGGATATCCTGATCAACAATGCCGGGATGATCGGCTCGGAACGAACACTTACGGCCGAAAGAATCGAGTTGACTTTTGCGGTAAATCACCTGGCCCCTTTTCTGCTCACCAATCTACTTATGGAATCACTTATTGCCGCGGAATCGGCTCGTGTGGTAACAGTATCATCCGAAGCACACCGGACCGCAACGTCTGCATTCGACCTGAAAAATCTGCAGCTTGAGGTAGGCTTCAGCCCGATGAAGGCATATGGTGTTACCAAGCTGTGCAACATCATGTTTACTCGCGAGCTGGCAAAGCGGACGAGAGGCACCGGAATAACGGCAAACGCCCTGCATCCCGGCATGGTACGTACCAATCTGACCAGTGAAGCCGGCTGGCTGATGTACCTGCTGTTTACCATCGGGAAACCATTCATGAAGTCACCGGACAGCGGTGCGGAAACCCCGGTATACCTGGCCACATCGGAAGAGGTGGAGGAGGTGACGGGAAAATATTTCAAGAACAAAAAACAGGTAACTCCTGCACCGATAACCCGCAGGGATGAGATCACAGAGCAGCTTTGGAAAATAAGCTCGGAGTTTACGGGCCTGGATTAGCCCGGATACACAAGTTTATTTGATATATTCCTGTAACTTTTTGGATGACAATAACTTATACCATTTTTGCTGCAAAATTATCAATACAGGCTGTAAAAGGCTGCGAAATTTGCCCTTCAGATGCGTTGCAGGACAAATCGCCTGCTCAACGTACCCACGTAAGTCTGCGAGTTCATTTGACCTACGCCTTGCTTACACACAAATTTCTTGGTAAGAAATCAGGGTTAGCCCGGATACACAAGTCTTGGCGGCATTCATTTTCCCGGTGCCCGGAACCTACCAGAATACCAGTAACTTTTTGAGCTTTATTTTTCGAATCCGCCAGGTCATTTTTGTGAGCCGGTCCTCGTCAAGCCCGAACTGTTCGGGGGTGAATCCCATCTCACCGAAGAGCTCCCCGTAACGGTAGATCCCAAGATTGTCCAGGAAAATCGACAACTGGGACCTCAAATAGCTACGATAGTGTTCTTCAAGAAGATCCAGTATCTCCACCCAGCGATCCGGTTGTACCGAAAGTTCGATCGCAAGTCCCTTTGCGTTGTCTGGATTTTCCCGGGAGAGCGAAACATTCAGCCGCTCTTCCAGCGGCAGGGTAACCGGTTCGGTTCGCAGTAACTTGGGCCCCCGTTTTTGGCCATTGGCTTTCGGGAAAAAGCTTTTCCACATCTCGTTGGTGGAGGGATGGTGATAGTACGCCTCCCATTTTTCATCATCTTTGCGAAGCTGTACCATCTCCCGGATAAGGGTAATCTGTTTATGGTAGTCTAGTACGTACATAACAGCAGAATTTGGAGTATCTGTTTCTGAAGTTTGTCAGCGCAGCAAACAGAAATCGTATTGGTACGCAGACTGCTCTCTCACAACATCGATATCGGTTAGAACATTACATTTTTTCGGGATTCCCGGATATCGATTTATTTATTTGTATCAAAACTTCCCGATTTTGTTCCGGGTTGCTCCTCCATTGGATCTTGCAAGGGGATTTGCTTGATGGGGTCCTAGTGAATCACCGCCTTGCTGCCAGCCCCCATTTCACACGATTACAAATAACCTGGTAACACTATCTGCTTATCAGTCAATTAGATTCTTGGTGAGAAAACGGGTTAGGGCCCTCCGTATCTTCAAGTTATCCACTTCACAAATTACAAGAACTGATATTTATTCCGAATTTGAATTTACTCATCTTTTATATTCCTTGTACTGGTTGAGTTGATCCAGGAACCGCAATCGACGGATGCAAACAGTATCAGAATGGAAGCAATCGTAAAGGAATGTCCCGGCTGTGCCATTGAGGTCGACGAACACGCGGAAACATGCCCTATCTGCGGGTACGAGTTTCCCACACAGCCGAGAAGCATTCAAATTGCCGCCTGGGTCATGATTATACTTCTCATTTTGTGGTTGGTGATGTAAACCGGGCGGTAACCGCCTCGGTTTCACTTTGATTCCCGCCATACCCTGGTTAACAGGCCATCCATTATCTTCTGTTCACTGCCATCACTGTTTTGCCACAATTCCCACAGATAGGTGCTGTCGTTTTGGGTCCACATAAGCTCCCGGTATGTCGCGGTTGTACCGCTGCTGTCATAAGCCGTGAATGTGCTTACCAGCGTGCTGTTGTCCCGGAACTCCGACCGGTATTCAAGCAGGGTAAAGGGCATGTTTACTGCGGTAAAGATGCCCCGGATCTGTTTCGTTGCCGGATGCCAGTACCAGGTTCCCTCGGCCACCAGGTTCCTCTCTGAACCGTTTACGGAGTAGCTGCGGGCGCGAATCGACTGTTTGCCCACTCCCCACTCGTACACTTGCACTGATCCATCCATCTCCCATTCCCCGCCGATAAACTGTTCGAATTTACTGAGGGGATCAGGTTCCTGTGTCTGGCCGCTCACTGTTTTTACAGTGCCCAGGCTGAAATAGAGCATGCACAAGATGCTCAGGAACTGGACATGATGCATTTCATCCCCCCTTTTTCTGTTCTGAATATTTTTACCTTCTCACCTGATAAAATCTAATCGAATCACACAAAGAAACAAGGGGAGCAAGTACTTTTTTTGTGTGTTAATCCCGGACTTGCGATACACTCTTTTCCGTCAGGGTAGCATCCCGCATTCGAGCCACTCGCCCCGAGTAGAGTCATCTGGTGGGTATCATCGACTCTTTCTTCGTCTTGGTCAGCTGCTTGATCTCATATTCACGCTTACAGGCTTTCGATCTGCTGGTGTGCTTTTCCACGTACACAACCGACTGCGGCTTGTTGCGCTGCAGATATTTCGCCCCCCTGCCGTTTCGATGCTGATGCCACCGGCGTATGAGATGATTGGTACAGCCCGTATAAAGACTGCCATCTACACAGCGCACCATGTACACATACCATTCATCCATCTCGCATTCCGGTTTTTATTTCCTGTAATCCATCGGGAACAAATGGTACGAATTATTTTACCGCTACTCCAGTACAGATACAGAAACGAATCCCGTGCTGGAATTCAGCAGGCTTATACCAGGAAAACAACGGCCTAAACGCCGTAAATGGCGATTATAGCGGCCTTTGAACCATGAAACATCCGGTGTCATTTGAACCAGCGACCCTCCCGACACACCTGTCGGGCTGCCCTGCCCGGCTGAGCCTACTTCCACTCCAGCGCTACCGCCTCCGATCATGTCGGAAATCCGCACCGGTAGATCAGCTCCCACGGCCGATCATACCGCGTAGAACGGTTGCCTCCGCGGTTATGACGGGCCAGGCGTTTCGGTACATTTTTTGTCTGCCCGATAAACAGCTTCCCGGTTTTTTGTGAACGCAGAATATAGGTGTAATACATCTGTCAGCTCCCCTGCAAATGACAAAAAAGGCCGCCTGGATGCCAGAAACGGCGATCCAAACGGCCTTTGAACCATGAAACATTCTGTGTCGGGACGACTGGATTTGAACCAGCGACCCCTCGACCCCCAGTCTGCAAAAAATGGGCGTCTGAATGCTCTAAGGCCGTTTTTTCGCCCGTAGTGTCCCCCATTTTGTACCCCCTGGGAAAAAACGCAGGGGTGGCGTGGGGTCTACGGGGGGTAAACCGGGAAAAAGGCACAACGGTCATTTCCTTTCTGTTCCCTTGGGATCCTCCGGGTGTTGGGGTGGTTTCGGTGTTAGTTAGCGGTTACTCCATTATATTTTTCACATAATCTGAGAAAATTCCTTCCGGGCTACTCCTGTCTATCACTGCAACATTCATCAAAACGGGGTACTTATGGAAAACAGAACAGCTACTGCAAACTGTCAATCCTCAATCAGGAGTGGCCGTCGGAGCGATCTTCAAGACGACGTTCGAGAAGTCGTGTCAATAATCGAGCAAGTCGAAGCTCAAGATCCGCAGGTAGCGGAGCTGCTTTTGCTTCGTCTGGTTGCTGCTCTATCCGCTCAATCAGCTGAAGGGCCCGACTGATCGGCCCGCCGGGGGCTTCCCCGGCCTTGCTGCCAGATCCAAACATTTCGCCCTCCCCGGTAAGTAACCAGTTAGCATTACAACCAGTACCTCTGACTATTTTATCGATAGAGTCAACAGTAGGTCTCTTTATTTTGCCATTCTTTAAATCAGAAACATATGAGTGATTTGTAATATTACACGCTTCCAAAAATGCCTTTTGTGTGTCATAAAGGCTAACTAGAC